>JABIZW010000123.1 GCA_018666295.1 Halieaceae bacterium | reverse complement strand
TCTCCTAAAATGTGTAGTCGAGCAGTCGCTTACGCGGACTGCTCTTTCTGATCACGAACCGCCGCCAATGTACGAACCAGCTTGCTTGGCACTTCATTAACAGTGCGAACAAGCTTGCCGACAGGCGCCTGCATCACGCTCATCAACGATGCGAGTGCTTGCTCTCGAGTTGGCAGTTTCGCCAAAACGTCGAGCTGATCTGCACCCAGCAACTTACCGCTAACAGACAATGCTTTAACTTCGAATTCACCGTTGTCTCTGGCGAAATCTTTAAACAACCGAGCCGCTGCACCCGGATCTTCCATCGAAAATCCAAAAATGGACGGACCCACTAATGTATCGGTGACACATTCGTAGTCAGTCCCTTCTAATGCACGCTTTGCGAGTGTGTTGCGAACAACACGCAAATGAATTTGATTCTCGCGAGCGGTGGCACGGAGAGCCGTCATGTCATTGGATGCCACGCCTCGGGCGTCAGCAATCACAAGTGACAAAGCACTGGCCGCTGTCTCGTTGACTTCAGCGACGATCGCTTTCTTCTCTTCGAGTCCAATTGCCACGGATCTACTCCTATGGTTTATGCCAAGGCCACAACAGAGCTGTGACCACCCTAGGTGAACGGATTCACCATCTGCGTAGGTTGAACACTACCGGCTTCGTTTAAGGAGACTGCGCCTCCCCCTACGGTCTTTGATAGTCTGGCGTCCTGCTAGGGGCGATGCCCACACACTCTGCTTGAGACTTCAAAGCGGAGCACCCAAACACTGCGCTCCAATCTCGTCAAACAACGACGAGCGTGCCCCGGGCTGAACCCGGAACAAATTCACATCAACTTAAAGTTCGATTTCGCCGTGATCAATCGTGACGCCCGGACCCATCGTGGTCGAGAGCGTGACCTTCTGAAAATACACGCCTTTTGCCGCCGCAGGCTTCGCCTTCTTGAGGTCTGCCAAAACGGCGACTAAGTTTCCTTGGATCGCATCAGGCTCGAAGCTGATTTTTCCAATTCCACCGTGGATAATGCCGTTTTTATCGGTTCTGAAACGCATTTGACCTGCCTTTGCGTTCTGAACGGCAGTTGCCACGTCGGGTGTCACTGTGCCTGTCTTCGGGTTGGGCATCAGTCCTCTTGGACCTAATACCTGACCCAACTGACCGACCACGCGCATTGCATCGGGCGATGCCACGACGACATCAAAGTCCATCATGCCACCCTTAATTTGGTCAGCAAGATCTTCCATGCCCACAAGATCAGCGCCGGCTTCTTTTGCCTTGTCGGCGTTTTCGCCCTGCGTGAAAACAGCGACACGGACTTCTGAGCCGGTACCGTGCGGCAAGGTCGTCGCACCACGAACACCCTGATCTGACTTACGCGCGTCAATGCCTAGGTTTACTGCCAATTCAACAGATTCGTTAAACTTAACCGTCGCTGTTTCCTTGAGAATCGCGATCGCTTCATCAAGAGGGTAGCTCTTGTTGGCGTCAACGCGTGCTCTGAATGCTTTTACACGTTTTGATAACTTAGCCATCTTAAACAACCCCCTCTGTGTCTATACCCGCCGCTCGAGCACTACCTGCGATGGTGCGTACCGCAGCGTCCATGTCTGACGCTGTAAGGTCAGGCCACTTCTGCGTCGCCACCTCTTCAAGCTGTGCGCGCGACACCTTGGCTACTTTTTCAGTATTAGGTCGGCCGGAACCGCTCTTAATGCCTGCAATCTTTTTCAACAAGACCGACGCGGGTGGTGTCTTCTTAATAAACGTGAACGACTTGTCACTGTAGACAGTGATCACAACCGGAATCGGGAGTCCAGGTTCAAGACCTTGAGTCTCTGCATTGAACGCTTTGCAGAACTCCATGATGTTGACGCCCTTCTGACCCAGCGCAGGACCGACGGGCGGTGACGGGTTCGCCTGACCGGCAGGGATTTGC
Organism: Halieaceae bacterium; assembly: GCA_018666295.1. Classification (GTDB taxonomy): domain Bacteria; phylum Pseudomonadota; class Gammaproteobacteria; order Pseudomonadales; family Halieaceae; genus Luminiphilus. The sequence continues at coordinate 19,208 of JABIZW010000123.1, read as the reverse complement.
AGCTTGATATAGCTGTCAATTTTCTTTGCCATTGTTTTAACTCCTGGGTGCAAACGCCGTTGTAGTCAAACTACGCGGGCTCCCCAACAAATGCCGCTACGCGGCGTCACTTCGCTACTTTCATAGCGACCTAAATCAGCCTTTTTCGACTTGGCCGAATTCCAACTCTACGGGCGTCGAGCGACCGAAGATCAATACAGCGACGTTTAAGCGGCTTTTTTCGTAATTGACACTCTCAACAACACCATTGAAATCATTGAAGGGACCGTCGATCACACGCACCATTTCGCCAGGCTCGAACACCGTCTTTGGCTTGGGCTGATCAACACCAGCCTCAACACGCTGTAAAATGGCGTTCGCCTCTGCCTCGGTAATCGGCGCCGGACGATCTGCCTTTCCGCCGATAAAACCCAATACTCGCGGGGTATCTTTCACCAAGTGCCACGTGTCGTCCCCAAGTTCCATCTGTACTAGCACGTACCCTGGGAAAAATTTACGCTCACTCTTGCGCTTTTGCCCACCTTTCATCTCGATCACTTCTTCGGTTGGGACAATAATCTCACCGAAACGATCTTCCATTCCAAAGCGCTCAATGCGCTCCTTCAGGGCGACAGCTACTTTTTTCTCGTACTGAGAAAATGCGTGCACTACATACCAACGTAAAGCCATGCTTTCTCCCTTAACCCAAAAGTAGTGAAGCGACCCATCCCAGGAAGCTGTCTAACGCCCAAAAAAACAATCCACAAACAACCACAAAGACCATAACGATCACCGTCGTTTGCGTTGTCTCTTGGCGCGTCGGCCAGATCACTTTACGGATTTCGGTGCGCGCGCCTTTGATCATTGCCCAAGCAGCCGCACCACGCTCAGTAGTGACCGAAATTGAAAGCGCAATACCGGAAATCACCAAAATGGCGATCACTCGATACAACAAAGACTCGTCACTAAAATAGCTATTGCCGAAGATCCCTGCACCCAACAGCGCAACAACCAGCAACCACTTCATGCTATCGAGCTTGTTGCTCGCAGCTTCACTCATATCAAATCCCTTCCGGGGAGCCGAACTCGCTCCCCACTAATTCCCCACCACCCCATTTGTTAAAAAGGAGTGGCAGGCCAGGAGGGAATCGAACCCCCAACCTGCGGATTTGGAATCCGCTGCTCTGCCAATTGAGCTACTGGCCTATCACATCTTTGGCGTCTGCTCACACCGATTTGGCAGAGACGACAAAGCCGAACGCGCTGTAAGAGCGGTCCGGCTCTATATTGAGACGAGCCGAAGCTCGACTCACCGAATTACCGATTACTCGATAATCTTAGCAACGACACCAGCGCCCACTGTTCGACCACCCTCACGGATAGCAAATCGCAGACCTTCTTCCATCGCGATTGGCGCGATCAAAGTAGCAACGAAGTTCAAGTTGTCACCTGGCATAACCATTTCAACACCTTCAGGCAACTCAACCGCACCCGTTACGTCCGTTGTGCGGAAGTAAAACTGGGGACGGTAGCCCTTGAAGAATGGCGTGTGACGACCGCCTTCGTCTTTACCCAAGACGTAGACTTCGGCCTCAAACTTGGTGTGTGGATTCACGCCACCAGGCACTGTAAGGACCTGACCACGCTCAACGTCTTCTCGCTTGGTACCGCGAAGAAGTACACCGACGTTTTCGCCCGCACGACCTTCGTCGAGAAGCTTTCGGAACATCTCAACACCCGTACACGTGGTCTTGACTGTTTCCTTAATACCCACAATTTCGATTTCGTCGCCGACATTAATGATACCGCGCTCAACACGACCGGTTACCACTGTTCCACGACCTGAAATTGAGAATACGTCTTCCACAGGCATTAAGAACGGCTGATCGATGGCACGCTCTGGCTCAGGAATGTAAGAGTCAAGCGTCTCAACGAGTGCTCTAACAGCCGTTGTACCCAAACCATTTTCATCTTCACCGTTAAGCGCCATGAGTGCCGAGCCGCAAATAATCGGCGTGTCGTCACCTGGGAACTCATAAGTATCGAGCAACTCACGAAGCTCCATCTCAACGAGCTCTTTCATCTCTTCGAATTCCTCTGTATCAACACCGCCACAATCTTCAGCAAGAAGATCGGCCTTGTTGAGGAACACAACGATGTAAGGAACACCCACCTGACGCGACAGCAGGATGTGCTCACGAGTCTGGGGCATCGGGCCGTCAGTTGCGCCACATACCAAGATCGCGCCATCCATCTGCGCAGCACCGGTAATCATGTTCTTCACATAATCCGCGTGTCCGGGACAGTCGACGTGTGCGTAGTGACGCTCAGTCGACTCGTACTCTACGTGTGAAGTCGCAATCGTGATACCACGCTCACGCTCTTCAGGAGCGTTATCGATACCGTCAAACGCTACTGCTTCACCGCCGAAAACTTCAGAGCACACACGTGTCAACGCTGCAGTCAGCGTTGTTTTCCCGTGGTCAACGTGCCCAATTGTGCCCACGTTTACGTGGGGCTTCAAACGCTCAAATGCCTGTTTTGCCATTACGACCCTCTCCTGGTCAACTTCGCATATTTCCCGACGCCAACGCGCCTTACTCAATTAAGCACACCTACCGCTGTGCGCCCGACTCAGTATAGGCCGTGGCCTGTACTGCTTTGACCGCCGAAGCGGTCGAACAGTCACAACATGCAACTGCTCAAAATGGAGCTCATAACCGGATTTGAACCGGTGACCTCTTCCTTACCAAGGAAGTGCTCTACCGACTGAGCTATATGAGCATCAACTCATCGCCGGATCTTGGAGCGGGCAGCGGGGATCGAACCCGCATCATCAGCTTGGAAGGCTGAGGTTCTACCATTGAACTATGCCCGCAGCATTCAACCGCCGACGGTGGATAAACCTTAAGCCTACCGCCATCTGACGGCTCGTCGCTCCCGCGACAGGGCTTGTCCGGTCCAGCCCCCTTTTTCTTAACTCACAAGGCCCATACCGCACCGTGCCTTACAAAATCCTTGGTGGAGGGAGGTGGATTCGAACCACCGAAGCTCGCGCGTCAGATTTACAGTCTGATCCCTTTGGCCACTCGGGAACCCCTCCGGAAGGGCGCACATTCTCTAGGTGTCAAGGGGGAGTGTCAACACCAAATTTTACCCTCAAAACAGCGCCGGATTCCTTTCATTCACAGGCCTCAGAAATTTGTCGACACCCGAGTGCGCTTTTACTCGTTCAGCAGGCGCGACTTCGGCGCACCAACGCGCGGGCAATACGCCGACACTGTCTCGCAGATCAGGGGCCTCTTAACACCGATCGAAAGCCAGCATAGGGGCCCTAAACAGCCAAAAACCGCGGGGGCTTTTACAACCGTGCCTTAGGCAGGCTGTGCTCAGAAAAAATTTTACGGACCGTCGACCGCCCCTACGTAAATCGTCGAGGACGACTGCAGAGAATGACAACACGAACGAAAAAATGGAGCTGGCGAGAGGAATCGAACCCCCGACCGCCTGATTACAAATCAGATGCTCTACCTACTGAGCTACGCCAGCTAGACGTTAGATGGACGGGCCATCACGAAGGGCGCACATGATCGTCAACAGGCGCGCTCAGGTCAAGCCCCATTTAGCCAAAAATCCAAACCCTCGAAAACGAGGTCGGTCACCCACTCTCCTTCGACGCCCAAAGCTATGAGTTCCTTGGCAGAGCCGCCCGTCAAAAAGACCTGCGCCTCTGGAAATCGTCGGATAATCTCGTTAACCGCCCCGTAGGTCATGAGCCATGCACCCGACGAGACGCAAGCCGCTGTAGTCGTACCAGGCATGAGACTGGCCTGGACAGTATCATCAAATCGGATTTTGTCCGTACTAGCGATGAGTGATTCGCGCGCCAGGCAAACACCCGGCAAGATGTAACCTCCAACATGGCTGCCCTGAAACATCACGTCGATCGTACAGGCCGTTCCTGCATCGATGACAAGCGATGTGGTGTGCCCGCGAGCACGCGTTGCCAGCAGGGCAAGCCACCGATCCACACCAAGGGTATCGGGCACCGAGTAGGCATTTTTTAACCCTGCAAACTCCGCAACACTGCTAACAAAATGCACTGACGTACAGCCCGCCGTTGTGAACAGCGTCTGGAGTTCACGCGCAAACGCCTCATCGCGAACACATGAGACTGCGGCAGTGGCAGTAGACAAGTCGTCGCGTAACGCAAGCTGGGCCACGAGGGCGTTAAGGTCGCCCACCTCAGTGCGAACGACCTTAACGCCCTCGCGAAACTGCCATTTAATCGAGGTATTGCCCACGTCAACCAGTATGTTCATTCAGAACCACCTTCCTTACTCTCAACATGTCCAAGCGTCACCTCGCCAGCGTACACCGTCTCAAGCGCACCCTGAAGTTCCACAAGCAAGCCACCGTCCAGTGACAACCCGCGCGCAATGCCAAAGCCATCACCCAACATCGGAACGCTGACAGGCCGGTTCAGCAATAGGTCGCGACGCGGCCAGTCCAGCGCTAATCGTCTACGCACCTCAGTCGTCTCCAAACGGCAAACCGCGACGATTGCGGTCATGACCAGGAGCGCAATACGAGAGAGGGACACGGGAGCATCGACGTGCACTTGCAGTGCCGTTGCGGGCCTATCGATCGACTGGTAACTCGGGTGGCTCGCCACGTTGATTCCAACACCGACGATGACTGCGGTGCGTTGGTTCGCCGAATCACCAGGCAGGCTGACCGTCTCAAGCAAAATGCCGCCACACTTTTCGCCTCCAACAAAAAGATCGTTAGGCCACTTTATTTTGACATCTACCGCCCACTCCGACTCAACTCGGTCTGCAATCGCAAGCGCAAAAGCGAGCGGCAAAAGACTCAAACCAGCAAGTGACGTTTCAGTGTGAAAGCAATACGACAAGTAGAGATTACCCTCAGGCGGGCTCTGCCAGACGCTGCCACGACGGCCCACACCCGAACTCTGCTGCCCCGCCAACAAAAACTTGTCATGCGACTCTAATGCGTCTCGCTTGAGCACCGCATTTGTTGACGTGAGGCGTTCGACGCACTCAACGCGTGCCTGACAACCGATGGACTCTTTGAGCTGGTCCTGCAATACCGTTGCGTCACACTCAAAGGGCTTGTCGTTCATGGTTGATGGTGAAAATGACACTCATGGTCCCTTGGGAATGTGATATACCGTGTCACGCTATCACGTTGCTGCATGAGCCTCGATATGATCCGATGTCTGCGATTTATCACCGTGTGTTTGTCCGTTGCCATTGGCACGTTGTTGATCGGACAATTGTGGACGGTCTCGCTCGACACTGCGAGCCTTATTGACGCTGGGCGTGGCGTGCTGTTCTTGCTGGTCGCACTGGGACTCATTGGAGAGCAACGCTTGGGCCTCGCACTCAGCGCGTTGATCTGTCTTCCCACTGTCGTTAGCACCCCACTGTCCGGCCTTACGCCCTTGGTCGTATCGGCACAGTACGTCCTACTGGCGGCAAGCTTGGTGCTACTCCTCACCCAGATTAAGCGCGAGCGCGTCACGCTGTGATGCGCCAGCAACTCATCGGCACACCGATTGGCACCCTCCAACTGGTCTGCGAGAAAGGCGTCTTAATCGAGATCAACTGGGACAACAAACATCGTGCGGCTGCCGAGGCCACTCACGAGGATGTCGAGCTATTAGCGCTCGCAGCGGCAGAAGTCACTCATTTTCTTAATGGCGAGAAGTGCAGCTTTACAGTGCCTATTGAACCTAGAGGAACTGCTTTTCAAGCGTCTGTCTGGCGTGAGCTGCGCAACATCCCGTGGGGTGAAACTCGGTCCTATCGCGACATTGCTTGCAGCCTCGACAAGCCCCAGGCGTCTCGAGCCGTAGGCGCAGCCATAGGCCGCAACCCATTGCCACTCGTTATCCCTTGTCATCGCGTTATCGGCAGCAACGGATCGCTTACCGGGTTCGCAGGGGGTCTCGCAATCAAACGCCAACTGCTGCTCATCGAGAGCCGTCAGCGCGGACTGAGCTTTCGTTAAGCGTCTATATCTGGCACGAGCTCATCACGCAGGCGCTCAATAGCGTCCCGCAATCGCAACTTTTCTTTTTTCATGCGCTGAATGAGTATCCGGTCACCCCAGGGATGAGCTTGCAGTTCGTGGAGCTGCTGATCGATAGACCGATGACGATTTTGCATAACGGATAACCGCATTTGAGGCGTCATCGGTTCATTAGCAGCCGGCTGTTCGGTATTCGAAATCATGCGCATGCTCCCCCAAGCATTACAAATGTTATAACGCATTTTGTACGCTTACAGGAAAGTACCCGCTATAAAGATTTGGAAATAACCGCTGCGTAGTCGATAACGGGGTCGGCACTCGCTACAAAGGGCTCGGCCAGGAGTGAGGGCCGACGGTTATAGTGAATCTGCCACCCGTTCATGTCTGTAACGCGGCCGCCGGCCGCCCGAACCAGTGCATCGCCCGCCGCCACATCCCATTCACTGCAGAGCGAGGTCCTCGGGTACACGTCGGCAACACCACTGAGGAGGTCGCAGAATTTCACAGCGCTCCCTGAATTGACCCGTTCAGTCTCACCAAACCGATCAGCAAGGCTGTTGAGTAACAACTCAACACGTTTTGCGGAATGGCGGTGACTGGCCAGCATCACCAAGGGTCTCGATGAATCCCGCGACGACGTTTGAATGACTTGGCCTTTAAGACCCTCATGCTCAGGAAAAACAGCGGCACCGTTTTCCACGACACCCAGCCAATGTTCGCAGCGGCACGGTATAGAGATTAAGCCAAGCTCAGCTTTCCCATCGATAACGAGTGCAATGTTGATCGTGAACTGATCTGTTTGCTCCAAGAACTCTTTGGTGCCGTCCAGCGGATCAACGACCCAACACGCCGGCCATTTGAGACGGTCCTCCAGCTGCGCGACCTCCGACTCCTCCGACAGTATGGGCAGTTTGGGGAAAAGCGCTTCGAGGCGCTCGTAGATCAGGTGATGGAGCCCCGTGTCCGCGTCAGTCAGCGGCGTCGAATCACCTTTTCGAACGACCTCCAGCTCGTGTGATTTACGATAGAATGCACGAGCAAGGTCTGATGCCTCATCGGCAATGGCCAGTAAGTGAGTGAGGAGGTCCGCCAGTGAAAAGACCGATTGAGACAAAATCGGCTGCAGACGTTCATTTCTATTTGTTTGGTTCCACCACATTTGAGAAGCCTACCATCAGATGATCGTTCAAAGCCGGCAAGACAGCATTCTTCCAACAGTAGACTGGACAGAAGTTGACCACGTTCTGCTGGACATGGACGGTACCTTGCTCGATTTGGAGTTTGACAACAATTTTTGGGGTCATCGCATACACGAGCAGTACGCTCGATTGAATGACATCAGCCTGCAGGCAACCGTCGAAAAATTTACACCGATTTTCCGATCGGTAGCCGGCACGCTTGACTGGTACTCGACAGACTTCTGGAGCGATCAATACGGCTACGACATTATCGAGTACTCGAGGACCTTTGCCGAAGGCATACGATTTCTGCCATACGCCGAAGACTTTCTTACTGCGCTCAAGAGAACCGGGATTCGTTCAACTATTGTGACCAATGCTCACCCCGATATTCTCGCGCTAAAAAATAGGCACACCGGAATTGCCGATAGAGTTGACGAGGCTATTAGCAGTCATTCGATCGGTTTTGCGAAAGAGTCTCAGTATTTTTGGCAGCGCACGCAGACGCGCCTGGGCTTTAACAAAGCAAAGACGTTGTTTTTTGACGACTCGGCGGCCGTGATTAGCGCGGCGCTTAAATTTGGGATAACAGGGTCTGTGAGCGTTTGCCTCCCCGACACCAGTCGACCCAAAAACATCCCGCATTCGAATTACGCGATTGATCAATTCCAAGATGTATGGCCCTCACCCCTCGATGTATCGGAGCGCTAATGGATCGTCTAAGGGTCGATAAATGGCTATGGGCTGCACGCTTTTTCAAAACTCGATCAATCGCCAAAACGGCGATCGAGGGCGGCAAAGTGCACTTATCGGGTCAGCGCGTTAAAGTCTCGCGAGAGATTTGTGTCGGCGAAAAGCTCGTCATTAAGCAAGGGTGGGACGAAAGGGAAATCATCGTTAAGGCGCTCAGTGACAAGCGAGGGCCTGCCTCGGCAGCGCAAATGCTGTACGCGGAAACCGATGTCAGTATCGCAAGAAGAGCGCGCGAAGCGCAGGCCCGAAAGGCGGCAGGAGGCGCTGCCGCACGGCCGACAAACAAGCCAGGAAAACACGAACGAAAGGCGCTCGAACGACTTCGAAAACAATTCGATATTTAAGACTCTTCGGGGACGTTCACCTCACCAAAGGTAATTCGGTTCCGGCCATTTGTTTTGCTCAGGTAGAGCGCGTCATCTGAAGCCTTAAGAAGCACATCAAATTCCAACTCCCAGTCCGGCACACAGGACACAACACCGATTGAAATGGTGATGTGCGGTGCTGTAAGTGACTTCTCATGCGGTATATCGAGCTCAACAATCCGCCGCCGAAGCTCCTCAGCAACCTCCAAAGCGGTCGATCGATTCGCCGCAGGATAAAAAATGACGAATTCCTCGCCCCCCATTCGTGCCGCAAACTCCCCCGCGCGACTGGTCATTTCCAGCATGACGGTTGAGATGCGTTGGAGCACCAGATCGCCAGCGGGGTGACCGTAGGTGTCGTTGTACGTTTTAAAATGATCGACGTCGAGGGCGATCAGCGCAATGGGGAGCTGTAAGCGCTTCATTCGGGCCAATTCATCATTGATGATGATATTCACACCGCGGCGATTTCGAAGGCCTGTCATCTCATCGATCGTCGCCTGCTCAGCAAGCTGTCGACGTGCGTCTTGCAGTTGCAGGTTTCGCGTCTTTAAGCTGTCACTGAGCGACGCCAGATCCTTACTCATAGCTGCACGCTCAAGACTGGTTTCCACCATTTCCGAGAAGGCGCGACTCATCCACTCGCTGGCGACGATCAAGAACATTGACAGCCCGACCAACAACACCGCAAAGCCCGCATTAAACGGTCGCTCGTTCGCATGCCAAGCCAGCCAGCATGCGACCGTGCCTAGAGAAAAAATGAGTTGTGTGAGGTAAGCCTGCCGGATAACCACCGACACCGCGATCGTCACAACGGAGATAACAGCCACAACACAGACGCACAAGTAAAAGATAAGGTCAGAAAGATAGCCATCGAGCCAAATGACCGTGCCCCCCAGATCGCACCGGACACCGCGGCGTGCACGATAAGCTCGTTGAACACCGAGGGACGCTGTGTAAAGTGCCGGCCGGTTTGGAGCGTTCGATTAATGCGGCGAGACCACCAAAAATTGAGCAGTAGGAGTGATGTCGCCCACGTCAGCATAACCTCGGGATCGAGACTGTAAAATCCAGCGAGCCCTAAACTCACAATACCCAGAAGTTGTGTCCCAACGCCGGCGTATCGGCTACCGCGCAAATGAAGTTCTAACTTTGCGGATAACACTTGATTGTCGGCTATACGCCGCTGATAAAGCATGTCTGAACTGCTTGCCTTTGCCTTGGTCTCACGGTTGATTATGCAGGAAGTGATGTGCAGGGCATACTCTTACCTTAACGACCACCAAGGACAGGAAAACATGTCACGCTTCGCATGGATTATTGCGATCGCCCCCTTAATGGTTTTGGCCCTGAGACTGACCGTATTCGATCCAAATACGCGTAGTCTTTCCTGCGTCGCTGCGCAGAATGCGTTCGAAATGCAGGACTTTTCTTCATCCCTGCCCAGCGATTTAATATTGCTCACAGGCAACCAACGCATCAAGCACTGGTCAAGCTCACCGAAAAAATTTGGGGGTTCACAGGTTCTCAAGCGAACCGTGAATGGACTGACGCCTGAGCTACTCAATACATGCTTTCCAAGGCTCATAGGTCATTATCAGCCCAGTCGTGTATTGCTTTTTTTAGACACGCTACACGCATCGAAGGTTGAGTCTGACGCGCTGCTGGCGTCGCTTGAAGGAATTATGGAGCAACGATTAGTGTATGGACTTCGGTTCGACCTATGGGTCATAGCACCGATCACCTCCCCCCGACTCTCCTCAACAGACCGCGGGAACCTAAGCCTCCTCATCAGTGAGGTCAGCGAGTGGTCAGAGCAGATGCTTGGCACACACTTTGTCGGTCTCGACGAGGCGCTTGAAGACCACGCTGAGGGCACAAACCCGCATTACTTTTGGCCGGACGGCAACACCCTCACGCAAGAGGGCTATCAGCTCATCACTCAACGCCTTATCACCGTGTCTGAGGAGCGTAATAAAGAATTTACAGGTATAGTATCGCCATGAATTTTGATCAGTTGCCAACAACCGCGCCAGAGACCCCGGTCCTTGACCGAATCGCTGACGCAGGCCATGAAATCGCTTCTTTAAATGACGAAGAGTTGGTGCGCCTTGCAAACGAGCTGCGCGAATTTCTGCTCTACTCCGTCTCCACGACCGGCGGCCATTTTGGTGCGGGGTTGGGGGTCGTCGAACTCACAATCGCACTTCACCATGTCTTTAATACGCCCGACGATCGAATCGTGTGGGATGTAGGTCACCAATGCTATCCGCATAAAGTACTCACAGGCCGGCGGGAACGCATGTCGTCAATGCGACATAAAGGCGGCTTGAGCGGCTTCCCCAAACGGTCAGAAAGTGAGTTTGACACCTTTGGTGTTGGACATTCTTCAACCAGTATTTCAGCAGCAATGGGTATGGCACTCGCCGCAAGACAGCAAGGTATCGACCGTAAAGTTGTTGCCATTATCGGCGACGGTGCGATCACCGGGGGCATGGCGTTTGAGGCCTTAGCTCATGCGGGACACGAACGGCCCAACATGCTGGTCATTCTCAATGACAACCAGATGTCGATTGGCCACAACACGGGCGGCCTCGCGAAGTACTTTGCACGTATCTGGGCGAGTCAAAATTACCTGACGTTGCGTGAGACCTCTAAAAAACTACTCGAGCATGTGAAGCCAGCCTGGGAGCTTGCCAAGCGCACCGAAGAACATATGAAGGGAATGGTCACGCCAGGAACATTGTTCGAAGAACTTGGATGGCACTACATCGGCCCTCTTGATGGCCATGATCTTCCCTCGCTGGCCAAGGTACTAAAGCGCGTATCATCTTTAGATGGTCCGCAAATCCTCCATATTCGGACCATTAAAGGAAAGGGCTTTGCGCCCGCCGAAGCGGATCCCATCGGCTACCATGCCTTGGGTAAACTCGAAACCAAAAAGCCAGAGTCTTCAGCGTCCGAACCAAAGCCGCCCAAATACCAAGACGTGTTTGGTCAATGGCTGTGTGATACCGCCGCAGAAGATTTAAGACTTGCAGGCATCACACCCGCCATGGGCGAGGGCTCCGGCATGGTTAATTTTGCCGCGTCGTACCCCGATCGGTATTTTGATGTCGCCATTGCCGAGCAGCACGCCGTCACGTTGGCCGCCGGCATGGCCTGCGACGGAGTAAAGCCAGTAGTGGCGATCTACTCCACGTTTCTTCAGCGCGGCTATGATCAGCTGATTCACGACGTGGCTCTACAGAACTTAGATGTGACCTTTGCGATCGACCGCGCCGGTCTTGTTGGCCAAGACGGTGCTACGCACCACGGTGCCTTCGACCTCAGCTACTTGCGCTGCATTCCAAATTTAATCATCGCAGCACCGAGTAACGAAAACGATTGCCGACAAATGTTAGTAAGCGCTTACAACCACACAGGCCCCTCAGCGGTAAGATACCCTCGTGGAGAGGGTACAGGTGTCCGGATTGAGCCCCAGTTGCGCGGGGTTGAAATAGGCAAGGGACAGATTGTGCGCGAAGGTGAGGAAATAGCCATACTCAATTTTGGCGTACTGCTCACCGAGGCCGAAAAAGCCGGCGAAGCACTCAATGCAACGGTTGCTGACATGCGCTGGGTGAAGCCGCTCGACACTGATCTCATTATGCAACTTGCACAGACTCATTCGCGTTTTATTACGGTAGAAGAGAATGTGGTGGCCGGTGGTGCCGGTAGCGGCGTCGCCGAATATTTGGCATCACAGGGGCTGAATATTGAGATTCGACACGTGGCGATTGATGATCGATTTATCGATCACGCCAGTCAGGGGGAGACGCGAATCGACGCCGGATTGAGCTGCGATGACATTTTAGAGCAGGCAAATCTTGGGCGCGCGAAACTCAACGGAACAAAGACTGCGGTGGCGTTATGAGCGAAGTAAAAGGCGGCGAAAAAAAACTGAGCGCGCAGATCGAGGAGCTGACCGCATTGGTCAGTCAATTAGAAGACCCCAACATTGAGCTGGAAGATGCGCTGGCCGTTTACGAATCGGGCATGAAAATAGCGCAGGCCGCACAAAAAGCCTTAGAACAAGCCGAGCAGCGCATTGAAACGGTTACCAACAGTCATCAAAGCTAAGCCGATTTATAACGGTCTGTGGGCTTTAAAATAATGAATCCAAGTGTATCCATTGTCTGCAGCGACCCGCGGCTTGAGGCCGCACTCTCCTACGCCCTCTCCAAACCCGGCAAGCAGCTGAGAAGCCAGCTGTGCTCAGCCACCGCACAAATGATGGCGGGCAAGCCACTTGATAGTGCCACTCGAGCGGGCCAGGCGATCGAATTCCTTCATACCTACTCGCTGATCCACGACGATCTACCGTCGATGGACGACGATGACCTGCGGCGAGGTCAACCAACACTGCATAAACAGTTTGATGAAGCGACAGCGATTTTAGTCGGTGACGGTTTACAGGCGTTGGCGTTTGAATGGATTACGGACACACCGCAATTGAGTGCGCGTCAACAAGTGCGCTTAATAAAGCTACTCAGTCATGCGGTTGGTTTTGACGGCATGGTGGGCGGGCAGGCGATGGATATTGCGGCAGAGGGTCGCTCGCTCGATGTATCGAGTCTTCAAGAAGTCCACCTCCGCAAAACCGGTGCTCTGATCGAAGCCGCGGTTTTGGCTGGGGCAATTTGCGCCGAGGCCACTTCGTCTCAAGAAGAAGCGCTGGCGCTGTTCGCAGAGCGGATTGGCCTTGCCTTTCAGGTCATGGACGACGTGCTGGATGTCACAGCCACCTCAGAGGCACTCGGCAAAACTGCGGGCAAGGACATTAGCGCCGCTAAATCGACTTATGTTGCCTGCCTGGGAGTGGATGCCGCACGCAACTTCGCCGATACATTATTAGCCGAAGCGATCGAGGCCTTGAGCGAGTTTGGTGAGTCAGCCGATACGCTCGCACGACTGGGTCGGCTGATGGTGCATCGCGCCAGCTAAGCGACTCAGCCTAGCTCCACGCCAGCTGCATGAGTGAGTAACCACCTGCGACCAAGCCCGCGGCGATCAAGGCCGCAGCAACATCGTCAATCATCACGCCTAAGCCACCACCAACCTGTTGATCGAGCCAACTGACTGGCCAAGGCTTTAGAATATCGATCAGTCGAAAGCTAACAAAACTCAGCGCCAAAACAACGTAAGGGTCGATGTGTGTCAAAAACCACGTCCCGAGTATCAGCAAGGTCAAGCACTGCCCCACGACCTCGTCGATCACAATAATTTGAGCATCGTGACGCCCGGTGGCGCGCTCAAGATGGTTGGCACACCAAGTCCCGAGCATAAAAAGCACTACAAGCGTCGCGCTCGAAAAGAGAATGGGCCAATGGAGCAATAAAACCGCTAATGGTAATGCCGCGATACTGCCGACCGTACCGGGCGCCACAGGTGAGAGGCCAACACCCAAAAAGGTGGCAACGATGAACGGCAATCCCCTTGACTCAGTGGAAGTGGTCATAGCCACGCTCCTTGGGCATCACGTCACACTCTACGCCCTCACCGCCCTCAACGCGACCGATCCTAATAGACCCACTGGGCGGACTAGTGCTTGGCGGCAACGTGAAAAGCAGCTGGTAGTCTTCGCCACCGCGCAGCGCCAAGTCCCGTGCACGGGACTCACCAACCGCTCGTTTCAGTGCCGGCGACAGAGGCACTGAACCGCTTTCAATAATAAATTTACAGCCGCTCGCGTTCGCAATATGCGCTGCATCTTGAAGGAGCCCATCAGAGACATCGATACAGCTCGACGCCTCGCCCCTCAAGCGCACGCCCAAGTCTAAATGTGCGTCAGGTGCCGTAAATCGTGACACCAAGTGGTCTTGATCTTCGAAATTTAAATCCAGTCCACGGTGTTCTCCTGCCAGTAGCGACAGGCCGAAGGCCGCATCACCAAGGGTCCCACTGACGTAAATCAGATCGCCAACGGCAGCGCCTGAGCGCAGGATTTTTTCCCCGCACGGGCAGTGACCCATCACCGTCACCGTCAGGGCCAGCGGTCCGCGAGTGGTATCACCACCGACCAAAGGAATTGCATATCGACTGCTGGCGCGAGTGAGTCCTTGCGACAAACCCTGTAACCACAGGGGATCGTTGTCTGGCAGGGTCAACGCCAAGGTCATACCGAGCGGTTCAGCACCCATTGCAGCCAGATCACTAACCGCCGAAGCGACGGCCTTATAAGCGACATCTTCAGGGAAAAGATCCTCGTCAAAGTGCGTACCGCAGACCGCGGTGTCGGTCGATACGATGAGCTCTGAACCGGTCGGAACAATCAACGCAGCCGCATCGTCACCAACGGACAGTGCGACAAAGTCTCCAGCACCCAAGGAAGAAAAATACTGAGTGATAATATCGAACTCACTCACGACGCGGTGTTCAACCTTCGACCAGTTCGTTTGGTCGTAACTTAAGGCCCACTTGATCGAGCACGCCATTGATGTAGCGGTAAGAATCTGTTGCCCCGAACTTCTTTGCCAGAGCTACCGTCTCATTGAGCGTGACCTTCGCAGGGACGTCGATACGCGCCATCAACTCAAAAGTCCCAAGACGAAGGAGGTTCCGCTCTATGCAGTCAAGCGCTTCAATCTCTCTATCAAGAAAAGGGACATAAAGTGCGTCAAGGTCCAGCGAACGCTCTGCAATACCAACGAGCAACTCATTGAAGTACTCGACATCGACATTCGTAAAGTCATTATCGGTGCGAAACTCTGCTTCGATTGAGGCAGGGGTGGCCCCTGTCATAGACCACTGATACAGCGCTTGAACGCAGAAATGACGAGCCCGCCGCCGTTGGGCAGCTAGCACATTGATTGATGTCATCAGTTCTTCAAAGCACCCAGCAGACTGACCATTTCGAGGGCACTCATTGCCGCCTCTGCACCCTTGTTCCCCGCTTTGGTCCCAGACCGTTCAATCGCCTGTTCAATGGAGTCGACGGTTAAGACACCGAAGGCAATCGGCACGCCGGAGTCCAATGACACCTGCGCAATGCCTTTCGTGCATTCACCCGCCACGTGCTCAAAGTGGGGAGTACCGCCACGTATCACAGCGCCCAACGCGATAATCGCATCGCAGTTACCCTGCTTGGCTACCGCCTGACACACCATGGGGATTTCAAATGCTCCAGGCGCACGAACAATGTGCAGTTGGTCTTCACCGATACCGTGGCGCTTGAGCGTATCAATGGCACCCTCGAGCAGGTGCTCTACGACAAAACTATTCCAACGCCCAACGACCAGCGCAAAGCGTCCAGAAACCGAGTGAAGCTGCCCCTCGGTAGTCGTTATTGATTGTGACGCCATACTTTCTCTCCTCATTTACGCCAGAGGCATTGCCTCTGGCTCTACAAACTCGACGACTTCAAGTCCAAAACCTTCGAGCGCATTGTACTTCACAGGGGCGCCCATGAGGCGAATTTTACCCACCCCTAAATCCCGTAATATTTGCGCGCCCATCCCCACCTGAGAATAGCCGACGCTTTTCTGCTGTGAATCATTCGGTAAATCAGCGCCCAGCACAGCGTCCACCTGCGCTAAAAGCTCCGCATCAGACTCCTGCTTGTTGATCAGCACAACAACACCACCACCCTCCTGCCCAACGCGCGACAAGCTGTCTTGTATGGACCAAGAGGCGCGCTCGGCCGATGAAACAGCCAATAGGTCTCGGACAGAGGAGACCGTGTGCACCCGCACCAGTGTCGGTGTCTCCTGGTCGAACACGCCCTTACTCAGGGCCATATGAACGTGGCCTTGTGTACTTTCTTGATACACAGACAACATAAATTCGCCGTGCCGCGTTGTAATCTGACCACTTCGAATCAAATCGACTGTTCGGTAGTGATTGAGTCTGTAATCCACCAAATCAGTGACGCGACCCACACTCAGATCGTGCGCGTCAGCGAAGGCCATGAGCGCTGATGCATCAGCAAGCTCTCCGTGGGTGTCGAGCACTTCGGCAAACACAGCAGCAGGGGTTAGTCCGGCAAGCGTCGCCAAATCGACCCCAGCTTCGGCAGCTCCCGTGCGAATCAAAACGCCACCTGAGAGTGTCGCTACCGGAAAGATATGGCCCGGCTGAACCAGATCAGACGGTTTGGCATCGGGCGCCACAGCAACGCGAACCGTGCGTGCTCTGTCGGCAGCCGAAATACCCGTATCGATTTCGGTGCTGGCCTCGATAGAGAGTTTCACCGCGCCTGACGTGGCCGGATCAACCATAGGTGGCAAATTAAGTTGCTCGCAACGCGCTTCGGTCAGCGCAAGACTCACCAACCCTCGAGCCTGCCGAGCCATGAAGGTAACGTGACTGGCTTCGCAACACTCTGCGGCCATCGCCACAACACCGGTTTGACCACCGTCACTTTGGTCAAGCACCAACAACACCATTTCACCGCGCCTAAACTCGCTAATAAGCTGTTCTGCCGAGGCCGGCGGTACGGAATCAATCACTGTAATACCCCGCGTTCTTCAATGTCTCTACCGTTATACTGCTCGCCATTGGCGCAACACCTGACTGTAGCAATCGCTCCAGATACCGCGCGATCACATCCACTTCTAGATTCACTTCGCTACCCAAGGCGTAGCCGCTAAACACTGTTTCTTCCCATGTTTGAGGAATAATATTTAACTCAAATCGCGCTCCTTCAACCGCGTTGACCGTGAGGCTCGTGCCATCGACGCAAATACTTCCTTTTTGAGCAATGTAGCGTGCAAGATCCGCCGGTGCCTCAATCGACACACGCCAAGACCGCGCGTCTCGGGTTAACCCGACAACGCGTCCTAACCCATCGACGTGGCCGCTCACTAAATGTCCACCCAAAGCCGTCGTTGGGGTTAGCGACTTTTCCAAATTGACTGCGCTGCCCACCACAATACTCTTGAGCGACGTCAATGACAGCGTCTCAGTGGAGACATCAGCCCAGTAGCCGTCGCCGGGCAATTCGGTCACTGTCAAACAAACGCCATTGGTGGCAATGCTGTCGCCCAGGTGGACGTCTTCTAACGGCAAGGTGCCCGTTTTAATCCGTAACTTAACGTCACCGCCTGTTTGCTCGATAGCGGCCACTTCACCGACGGCTTGAATAATTCCCGTAAACATAGATGTCTCTCGTGAGGGTTAGTGCCAGCGGGACTGTCCGTCAGTCTCCGGTGGCCGGGCGCATGATAATACGTAAATCGTCACCAATCAGGTCGTGCGATACTATGGCGTAACGATGCGCGTCAGCCAATGACGAAAAGTGAGCACTGTGTAAGGGTCTTGCATCAGCGCCTAGCATGACAGGCGCCATGTAAATCAACCACTGATCAATCAGGTGTTGTCGCTCTAACGCCCCGACTAGCGTAGGACCCGCCTCAATTAAAATCTCGTTCGCACCCCGCTCACCCAATGCGAGAAGTACCTGACGCAAATCAAGTCCACCATCATTTGTCGGTACTTTCACTTGAGTGACGGTGGATGGCATCGCAACATCGAGAGATGTGGCATCCTCGGTAAAGACCAGTGTCGGCACGTCTCCCGTGACGACCTTCGCCAAGGGCGGCGTAATACCCTTCGAGTCGATGACCGCTCGAAGGCTCGGTGCTGTCAGTGCTCGCAACCAATCGTCGCTGTCGAGTCGATTGTCACACTGACGGACGGTCAAGGCGCAGTCGTCCGCTGTAACCGTGCCGCTACCCGTCATTATCACGTCACTTGATGCGCGCCACGCTTGAACATCTGACCGCGCACCAACACCCGTAACCCACTGACTTTCACCAGAGGCCATGGCCGTTCTACCGTCCGCCGAAGCACCCATTTTAACCGTCACACGCCCCCAACCGCGCTCGAGTCGCAAGAAGAATCCACTTAGATCTTGCTGTGCCTCAGACTCGCAAACCCCCTGAACCACCTCGATTCCCGCCGCCGTCAGGCGCTCAATACCTTTGCCTGCAACCCGAGGATCAGGATCAATACAGGCAATGACAACGCGCGCAACACCGGCGTCAATCAGGGCATCGACACAGGGTGGTGTCCTACCCGTATGATTACAGGGCTCGAGGGTTACGTAGACTGTCGCACCCACCGCGTCGCTCGTTTGCGACAGTGCGTGCACTTCGGCATGTGCTTGCCCCGCGGGGTGCGTAAAGCCACTACTGAGCAGAGCGTCGTCACGGACGATCGCGCAACCTACCGCTGGATTGGGCGCAGACCACACGCGGGCGCGACGCCCCACTTCTAGGGCCAAGGTCATCCATCGCTGATCGGTACTGGTCACCCTTGCTACTAGGCCTGAGGGTCAGCTTCAAGTGACGCTATCGCGTCACGGAACTCAGCCAGATCCTCAAAGCTGCGGTAAACGGAGGCAAATCGCACATAAGCCACCTGATCTAGGCGCTTCAGCGCCTCCATAACCAACTCACCCACAACGCGCGAATCCACTTCTCGCTCGCCAGTGGCTCGTAGTTGATTTTTGATCTGCCCTAGCTCGGTTTCAACCGCCTCGACCGACACGGGGCGTTTTTCGAGTGCACGTTGAAATCCGTCGCGAAGCTTTTCTTCATTAAAAGGTTCGCGACTGCCGCTTTGCTTAATGACCCGAGGCATCAACAGTTCAGCCGCTTCGTAGGTGGTGAAGCGCTCACGACAGCTCACACACTCTCGACGACGCCGGACTTGTCCCCCGTCTGCAACGAGTCGCGAGTCAATGACCTTGGTGTCGTCGGCAGAGCAAAAGGGGCAAAACATAGTCAGTTACCTACTCGCTAACCGCCGTAAACAGGGAAGCGTCCACACAATGCTTTAACGCTTTCCCGAACACGGCTTATCACTTCCTCAGCGTTGTCAGAGTCTAAACTCT
>JABIZW010000239.1 GCA_018666295.1 Halieaceae bacterium | reverse complement strand
GAGCGTGATGCAGGCGCCTGTCGGCAAGCTTGTTCGCACTGTTAATGAAGTGCCAAGCAAGCTGGTTCGTACATTGGCGGCGGTTCGTGATCAGAAAGAGCAGTCCGCGTAAGCGACTGCTCGACTACACATTTTAGGAGATATAAACATGGCAATTTCAAAGGAAGAAATCCTTGACGCAATCGCAGAAATGAGCGTGATGGATGTTGTCGCGCTAGTTGAAGCGATGGAAGAGAAGTTTGGCGTTTCAGCGGCGGCAGCGGTTGCAGTAGCAGCACCTGCGGCGGGTGGCGATGCAGGTGGCGCAGCGGCAGTTGAGCAAACTGAATTTGACGTCATTCTGACATCAGCGGGCGAGAAGAAAGTCAATGTGATCAAAGCAGTTCGTGCGATCACAGGCCTGGGTCTCAAAGAGGCGAAAGGTTTGGTTGATGGTGCTCCATCAGCAGTTAAAGAAGGCGTCAGTAAAAGCGATGCCGAGGACGTTAAGTCGCAGATCGAAGAAGCTGGCGGTTCCGTCGAGCTTAAGTGATCCCTCGGGGTTACAGAGATGCCTGTCCGGGCTGGTGCGCGATGCGCACCAGCCTCTTCCCGGTTTGAATGACCGGTTGTTTTGGCGTTAAGCCATAAATGTCGGTGTTTGCCGACGACATTCGTTGAGGAGTATCAATGACTTACTCGTTTACAGAGAAGAAGCGCCTACGGAAAGATTTTGGTTCCATGCCGAAGGTGATGGATATCCCCTATCTGCTGGCCATCCAGCTGGATTCCTACAGAAAGTTCACGCAGTCAGATCTCGCGGTAGAAGAGCGCGGCGATTACGGCCTGCACGCAGCTTTCCGCTCCGTATTCCCAATCTCTAGCTACAGCGGCAATGCGGCTTTGGAGTATGTCGACTACGCGCTAGGCACCCCCGTTTTTGACGTTGATGAATGTGTGCTGCGCGGCACGACTTATGCCTGCGCGCTCCGAGTCAAAGTCCGCCTCATTATTTATGATAAAGAGGCCAGCACGAAGTCCATCAAGGACATTAAAGAACAAGACGTTTATATGGGTGAAATTCCGCTCATGACCGAGAACGGGACGTTCGTGATCAATGGTACCGAGCGTGTCATCGTGTCGCAGCTGCACCGATCGCCAGGCGTTTTCTTCGATCACGATCGCGGCAAGACG
Source organism: Halieaceae bacterium (assembly GCA_018666295.1). Taxonomy (GTDB): domain Bacteria; phylum Pseudomonadota; class Gammaproteobacteria; order Pseudomonadales; family Halieaceae; genus Luminiphilus. The sequence goes on along the minus strand of JABIZW010000239.1, from coordinate 4,189 downwards.
CACTCGAGTGGAAAGCTCCTCTACAGTGCACGAATTATTCCCTACCGTGGTTCTTGGCTCGACTTTGAATTTGATCCCAAGGATCAGGTCTTTGCGCGCATTGATCGCCGTCGAAAGCTTCCGGCAACTGTTCTGTTGCGTGCCCTTGGCTATGAGTCAGAAGAAATCCTTGAGATGTTCTACGAGACGACGTCCTTCCAGCTCAACGACGATTCGACCACTATGTCGTTGGTGCCTAAGCGCTTGCAAGGCGACATGGCGGCGTTTGACATCATGGCGGCTAAAAAAGTCATTGTGGAGCGCGGACGTCGTATTACCGCCCGCCACATTCGTCAGTTAGAAGACGCCGGTGTGGAATCGCTGATCGTACCAGACGAATACCTTGTCGGTCGTCGTGTGGCAAAGCCGATCGTCGATACAGCCAGTGGTGAAGTGTTGCTCGAATGCAACGGTGAGATCACTGAGGAAGTCGTTGGCGTCCTCCGCGAGAAGTCAATTGAGGCTGTCGAAACGATCTATACCAATGAGATTGACTGCGGACCGTTTATCTCAGACACCCTTGCCGGTGATAGTACGCGTACTGCGCTGGAAGCGCTGGTTGAAATTTACCGCATGATGCGTCCCGGAGAGCCGCCCACAAAGGAGTCGGCGGAGAACCTATTCCAAAATCTATTCTTCTCGGCAGACCGCTACGATCTCTCAGGTGTCGGACGTATGAAGTTTAACCGTCGTCTGGGTCGTGACGAGGTCACCGGAAGCGGCACACTCGACAAAGAAGATATTGTTTCGGTGCTCAAGGGACTGGTCGATATACGAAACGGCAAGGGCGTGGTTGACGATATTGATCACTTGGGTAACCGCCGTATCCGCTCTGTTGGTGAGATGGCCGAGAATCAGTTCCGTGTGGGTCTTGTTCGCGTCGAGCGAGCGGTGAAAGAGCGACTCTCGATGGCTGAAAGTGAGGGTCTAATGCCTCAGGATTTGATCAACGCTAAGCCCGTCTCGGCTGCGGTGAAAGAGTTCTTTGGTTCGAGCCAGCTGTCTCAGTTCATGGACCAGAACAACCCGCTGTCGGAGGTCACTCACAAGCGACGTGTGTCAGCTTTGGGCCCAGGCGGTCTGACGCGCGAGCGTGCGGGCTTCGAAGTCCGTGACGTTCACCCAACGCACTATGGTCGAGTCTGTCCCATTGAGACGCCTGAAGGACCCAATATTGGGTTAATAAATTCGCTTGCCGCTTACGCACGCACGAACGAGTATGGCTTCTTAGAGTCACCTTATCGAAAGGTGATCGACGGTGTTGTGACCGACGAGATTGAGTATCTCTCTGCAATTAACGAAGCAAATCACGTTATTGCTCAGGCGTCGGCCACCATTGACGAGGGCAATCGCTTTGTTGATGAGCTGATTAACGTTCGGACAATGAATGAGTTCACTGTGAAGCCTGCGGCCGAAGTTGACTTTATGGATGTATCGCCAAAGCAGGTGGTTTCTATTGCTGCGGCACTTATTCCGTTTCTTGAGCACGACGATGCTAACCGAGCACTGATGGGCTCAAACATGCAGCGTCAGGCAGTACCGACGTTAAAGACTCAAGCGCCTTTGGTCGGCACTGGAATGGAGCGCTACGTCGCTCGTGATTCTGGTGTATGTAAAGTGGCTTCACGCGGTGGGGTTGTTGATTCTGTGGATGCAAGTCGCATCGTTGTTCGGGTCAACCCTACGGAAGTGGATCAGGACGCATCGCCGGTTGATATCTATAACCTGACGAAGTACAAGCGTTCCAACCAGAACACCTGTGTTAATCAACGCCCTATTGTTAGTCCTGGGGACACGGTCCAGCGCGGCGATATTCTCGCGGATGGACCATCGGTTGATCTGGGTGAGCTGGCACTTGGTCAGAACATGCGTATCGCATTCATGCCCTGGAATGGTTACAACTTCGAGGATTCGATCCTGGTTTCAGAGCGCGTCGTTGAAGAGGATCGACTCACGACGATTCACATTCAGGAATTGACCTGTATTGCACGCGATACCAAGTTGGGTGCTGAGGAGATCTCAGCGGATATTCCTAACGTGGGTGAGGGCGCACTGGGCAAACTCGATGAATCGGGCATTGTCTATATTGGTGCTGAAGTCGACGCGGGCGACATCTTGGTTGGAAAAGTAACACCCAAAGGCGAAACGCAGCTCACGCCAGAAGAAAAATTGCTGAGAGCGATTTTTGGTGAAAAAGCGTCTGACGTTAAGGACTCATCGCTCCGTGTGCCATCAAGTTACAAAGGCACGGTTATTGATGTGCAGGTCTTCACGCGTGACGGTCTTGAGAAGGACGCTCGCGCCAAGCAAATTGAGGCTTCGCAACTAGCGGACTATCGCAAAGATCTCAAAGAAGAGCTCCGAATTTATGAGGAGGCCACTTACGCACGTCTGGCCGAGTTGCTCGGCGGACAGACCACAGTTTCCGGTGGCGGCCTGTCTAAAGGCACAAAAATTGATACCGACGTTCTAGCGGGTCTCGATCGTGATCAGTGGTTCAAGTTGAAGTTCTCGGACTCTGAACTTAATAACCAATTGGCATCGGCGCAGCGACTGCTTGAAGAGCAAAACCAGTTGCTCGAAGAGCGATTTGAGGCGAAGAAAGACAAACTGCAAAGTGGTGATGATCTTGCGCCCGGCGTACTAAAGATTGTCAAAGTCTATCTTGCTGTTAAACGTCGCATACAACCGGGCGACAAGATGGCGGGCCGTCACGGTAATAAAGGCGTGATCTCAGTGATTATGCCGGTTGAAGACATGCCGTACGACGAAAACGGTGAGCCTATCGATATCGTGCTTAATCCGCTCGGTGTGCCGTCACGCATGAACGTGGGCCAGATCCTGGAAACGCATTTGGGTATGGCCGCACGCGGTTTGGGCGTGAAGATCAATGAGATGCTCGAGCAGCAAGTCAAAGTGGCGAAGCTTCGAGAGTTCTTGAAGGAAATTTACGCACACACCAGCGACACTCGACGTGACGCCGATATTGACAGCTTGTCTGACGACGAACTGTTTGCGATGTGCCAGAACCTCCGCAGTGGTGTTCCTATGGCGACGCCAGTGTTCGACGGGGCGAGTGAAGACAGTATTAAGGCGCTGCTTCGCATGGCCGATATTCCAGACAGTGGCCAGTTAGTTCTGCGCGACGGCAGATCGGGTGACGAGTTCGACCGGCCCGTCACAGTGGGCTATATGTACATGTTAAAGCTCAATCACCTGGTCGATGACAAGATGCATGCGCGTTCAACGGGATCGTACAGTCTCGTTACTCAGCAGCCGCTGGGTGGTAAGGCGCAATTTGGTGGTCAGCGCTTCGGTGAGATGGAAGTGTGGGCGCTTGAGGCATATGGTGCGGCGCACACCCTGCAGGAAATGCTTACTGTGAAGTCGGATGACGTTGCAGGCCGAACTAAGATGTACAAAAACATCGTCGATGGTGATCACAGCATGGACCCGGGTATGCCCGAGTCGTTTAATGTATTGATCAAAGAAATCCGCTCGCTCGGTATCGACATCGATCTCGAGTCCGAGTCATCAGGCTTCTGAGGGGAGAGACAACGTGAAAGATTTGCTAAACCTATTGAACCGCGAAAAGTCACAGGATTTTGATGCGATCCGCATCGGCCTTGCGTCACCTGAGATGATTCGTTCTTGGTCCTACGGCGAAGTCAAAAAGCCAGAGACTATTAATTATCGTACGTTTAAGCCCGAGCGTGACGGTCTTTTCTGCGCCAAAATTTTTGGCCCAGTTAAAGACTATGAATGCTTGTGTGGTAAGTACAAGCGCCTCAAGCACCGCGGTGTAATTTGTGAGAAGTGTGGTGTGGAGGTTGCGCTGGCGAAAGTCCGTCGTGAGCGAATGGGCCACATTGAGCTTGCCAGCCCTGTCGCGCATATTTGGTTTTTGAAGTCGCTGCCATCGCGCATTGGCTTGTTGCTGGATATGACGCTCAGAGACATAGAGCGTATTTTGTACTTTGAGTCTTACGTGGTCACGGATCCGGGTCTGTCGACACTGGATCACGGTCAGCTCCTAAACGACGAGCAGTACTTTGAGTCGATGGAAGAGTTTGGCGACGAGTTCACGGCGAAGATGGGTGCGGAAGCCATTCAGCAGCTGATGATCCAGTTGGATCTAAAGAGCGAAATT
>JABIZW010000249.1 GCA_018666295.1 Halieaceae bacterium | reverse complement strand
GCAGCCCGAACTTGTGCCGGTGCCGTTCCACCAATGTGATCACGAGCGGCGACCGATCCGTCGAGGGTCAGCACTGTAAATACATCCTCTTCAATGGCGTTACAAAGACCTTTCAGAGTCGCCAGTGATAGCGCTGCGACGTCTATTCCTTCTGCTTCTGCTAAGCCTACCGCTGTACCGACAATTTCGTGGGCATCTCGGAAGGCAATACCTTTGCGGACCAAATAGTCTGCAAGATCTGTCGCCGTTGGGTGGCCAAGACCTGCTGCTCGGCGCATGGCGTCGGGTTTTGCCCTCATCGCGGGAACCAAGTCAGCGAGCGCCATGAGTGAATCGTGCACAGTCCTCACCGCGTCAAACAGGGGCTCTTTATCCTCCTGGTTGTCTTTGTTGTAGGCAAGGGGTTGACCTTTCATCAGTGTAATCAAGGCAACTAAGTGACCCTGCACACGCCCAACTTTCCCTCGTATAAGTTCGGGCACATCGGGATTTTTCTTCTGGGGCATGATTGACGATCCGGTACAGAATCGATCCGGCAGGTCCACAAAATTGAACTGGGCACTGGTCCAAATAATCATTTCTTCAGCCATGCGAGACAAGTGCATCATGGTAATCGCAGCGGCCGACGTGAATTCGATGGCAAAATCTCGATCAGACACAGAATCCAGAGAGTTTTCTGTGGGTCCCGAAAAACCCAGCGCGCTTGCCGTCAGTTGTCGGTCAATCGGGTAGGAGGTCCCTGCGAGTGCGGCTGAACCCAAGGGGCAATAATTCAGGCGCTGTGCGCAGTCAGCAAGTCGACCGTCGTCGCGCACGAGCATTTCATTCCATGCGAGAAGGTGGTGTCCAAAGGTTACGGGCTGGGCTACTTGTAAGTGAGTAAAGCCCGGCATGATGGTGTCAGCATAGGTTTCGGCTTGATCAATGAGCCCCGTTCTCAGGCGCGTCATTTGACCGCGAATACTGCCTATGGCTTCGCGAAGGTAGAGCCTAATATCGGTTGCGACTTGATCGTTGCGCGATCGTCCCGTGTGCAGCTTTTTGCCGGCGTCGCCGATAATCTCAGTGAGTCGTGCCTCTACGTTCATGTGCACGTCTTCGAGCTCGACGCGCCATTTGAAATCGCCCGCTGATATCTCAGTCTCGACTTGGTCAAGGCCGCGACGAATGTTGGCGAGTTCTTCATTCGTCAGAATTCCGCAAGCATTGAGCATCAGAGCGTGCGCTCTTGAGCCTTCAATGTCATAACGTGCGAGCACGTGATCAAATGAATAAGACGCAGTGAATTCTTGCACAAAGGCGTCAGTCGCTTCACTGAATCGACCGCCCCATGTTTGACTGGTATGACTGTCTATAGAACTGGACACGCGATAAACTTCTCTTGTTGGACTGCTTGCTAGTGTATCAGGTGAAAACCATTGCTTGTGCGGGTGGTAGGTTTAAAAGAAATAGGGGGAAGCATGGATTCAATCACAATAGCGACTCGAGAGAGTCCTCTGGCACTGTGGCAAGCGTATTTCGTACAGGCAGAGTTGAAACGTCATCATCCCGGTATTGAGGTGAAGCTACTGGGCATGACATCGCGCGGCGATCAGCTTTTGGACACGCCTTTATACAAGGTCGGTGGCAAAGGTTTATTCGTTAAGGAGCTTGAGACAGCGCTCATGGATGGGCGTGCTGATATCGCCGTTCACTCGATGAAAGATGTACCCATGGCGTTGCCCGACGGGCTGACCTTAGGTGTCATTTGTGAACGGGAGGATCCCCGAGACGCGCTGGTGGGTGTAACGAGTTTTGATGCCCTTCCGAAGGGCGCACGTCTGGGTACCTCCAGTCTCAGACGGTCGTGCCAAGTCATGCAGCAGCGACCTGACCTCAACATCGGCTTTCTTCGGGGGAATGTAAATACCCGCTTAGCAAAGCTAGACGCCGGCGAATTCGATGCGATTATCCTCGCATGTGCCGGGTTAATGCGCCTGGGCTTTAACGATCGCATTGGTGCCGCGATTGATGAGGATTTTCTGCTTCCTGCAGGTGGACAAGGTGCAGTGGGTATTGAATACAGAGAAGCCGATACTCGTGTTGCTGAGTTGTTAAGTCCTCTTGCGCACAGCGAGACGTC
>JABIZW010000154.1 GCA_018666295.1 Halieaceae bacterium | reverse complement strand
GTACAAATGGTCGCTAATGGAATCGGAACGACCTTGCTGCCCAAAATGGCAACGGATGCGGGTATTACCGAGGGAACAGATTTGCAGCTTCGCGCGTTTGATGAGTCCGACGTAGGCCGACAGATTGGATTAATGTGGCGTAAAAAAACGCCCCGGAAGCAGGAGTTCACTCTGCTCGGGGCGTTCATCGAGCAATGCCTAGACTAAGCTAGCCATTACGCATTGAGTTTAGAATGTCCGACGCAGCGTTGCTCCGTACGAGCGAGGCTGGTTGGGGTAGCCAGTCGCGCTTCCTGTCTGAGCAACCGATGGAAAAACGGTGATTAGCCACTGATCATCATTCAGATTACGGCCCCAGAAACGAACCTGCCAATCGTCTTTTTCAAATCCAACACTGGCATTAAACATACTGACTTCACGCGTTCGACTTCCACGCTCCTCCAGAGCCAGGTTGCTATCCGACAAGTCACCGCCACCGTTTATATCGATTTCGCTATCGAATTGGTAATCGGCCTGAATGAAGCCGTCCCACCCTGCAAGGGTAAAATCGTAGGTGGTGATAACGCTAAAGCTACGCTCGTGAATGCCGGCGGGTTGAAGTCCGGTGAAATCTGCTGGCTGACCATTGAGCGACGCGTTTTTGAAGTCATCGTAAATGGGGTCGAGAATTGTCGCGGCCAGTGCGATGGATAAATTATCGGTTGGGCGCACCATCATATCAATTTCGATGCCATCAACCGAAGACTTACCCGCATTGGTCAGATTAAAGCCCGATCCTGTGAAGGCGTTTGATTGAAAGCCTTCGATGGTTTGATCAAAAATAGCGGCGTTGATATAGCCCCAGTCAGCGCTGTACTTGATACCGATTTCGAAGACTTCTGCCTCCTCAGGACCCGCAAGTCGCGTACCGATGGTGAGATTATTCGGGAGCGCAGCACCGGAAGAGACAAGACTGTTGTACTCGCCCTGCGTGGGCCGCGTGTCACGCGACAGATTCCACGATGTGGCTTTGTAGCCTGTTGCAAACGTCGCATACGCGTTGAGGTCGTCGCTGAATGCATGCGATAAGCTCAGAGTGTACGTAGACTTGCTGTCATCCGACGTTCCAGGCTCCGCTGCGTTTGGAATGCCGAGCATTTGTGGCAGAAACTGCAGTGCTTGGAAACCGAGGAACGGGTTATTGGCTGTCGGTGCGAGAGCTTGTGCCGTTCCAGAAACGAGCTGCAAATACGCCAGATCGGTGGGGTCGGTGAGTGCTGGAATACCAATAGCCGCGAGGCCGCCGGTATAGGCGAGGTTCGTTAACGCGGTCACACCATCAGCACCGGCCAGACTTAGGTTGGAAAAAATATCACTATTCTCCTGCGTCAGCGTAATCTGTTTGTCATCCTGCAGGTAGTTTAGTCCTAAGGTAAGGTCAGTACGATCGCTCAATGTGAACGTCATTTGACCAAATACGGAAAATGTCTCGTTATCCTGACTCGCTGTTTCGAGCACGCCCGTACCCGGGGTAAAAAAGGACCCTGGCGCATAGCCGAGGAGTGCCTCCAGGCCATTTATGTTGTCGGCACCACCGGCAAGGAGGCCGGCGTAGTTTCGCCACTGTGAACCAAATTCGATTCCACTCAAGAAGTCGATGCTTTCGTCAAAATAAAAGCCACCCAACATCCAGTCCATATTGTCGGTGTCGCCACTGATGCGGACTTCCTGAGTGAAGGTCTGAATGTCTGTGGTGTAAATCTGGTTGCCGATGGCGTCTGCTGCGGTGTAATCAATGTCGGCTTGTGGCTGATCGGAATACGAATCGCGGTATCCCGTTACAGACCGGACGTCCAGATCCCCCCAGGTTGTGCGCAAGTCAATTGTTAAACCCGAGTTCTCGGCCCGATTGATAGGATCAACGTTCCCATAAGTCGTGAATGAGAAGGGTTGTTCTGCGTCGTATGCCGTACCTGGAATTGCTGAAAGAAAGGCGAGAGCGCCTCCTGCAGGTCCGTTAATGATGTTGGCGGTACCACAACACACCTCGTCCATTTCATCGTAGTCGTACATGATTCGAACTTCTGTTTCATCCCCGGGTGTGAATAACAACTCACCTCGCAGAGACCAGCGGTCACGCTCATTTTGCTTGTTTCCCAGTACGGGGTTGTCGAAAAAGCCATCGCGCTTGAGCATACTTCCACCGAAGCTATAAGCGACATTATCTGAGATTGGACCTGTCACATATCCGCGAAGCGATTTTTGGTTCCAACTGCCGACACCAACTTCCATGTTCCCACTGGTCTCAAACTCCGGCTTTCGCGTTGTGATTGAAATGACACCGGCCGAGGCGTTTTTACCGTAGAGCGTGCTCTGTGGTCCTCTTAGGACCTCTATCTGCTGAATGTTGGGTAGATCTGCGATGCGAGCAAGTGAGCGACTGCGATAAACTCCGTCGATGAATACCGCGACCGATGGCTCAATACCTGGATTGTTAGCACCGTTACCAAAGCCTCGAATAACAAAGTTGGTTTGAGTGGAATTTTGGAATTGGGGCACGCGTAACGACGGCACGACCGATTGTAGATCGATAAGATCTCTAATCTCTGCACGCTCGATTGTCTGTGCTTCAATAACGCTCACTGATAGTGGCACGTCTTGCAGCGACTCAGCGCGTTTGGTGGCCGTTACGACGACCTCCTCCATCGGACTTTGTGCTACGGCGCCGCCACTAATAGCGAATGCCGTCATCATGACCAGAGTTTGCTTGGGAAAATGCATAGTCGTTCCTGTTGTTTGTTGTTTGTTATTTGTTATCTGAGGCAAACAGTAGCAAGTGCGCGATAAAAAAGACACTTTAATTGGGTGTGAAGCCCCTCAGGTTTGCCGCGTATGCTTGGTCCGAAACGCCGTCGTTCCGCGGGTTGTCACCAAGCGATGGCGCTTTGGAGGTTGTCGACTCGGCACGAGGTGCATGGGACCATTACCAATCAGGTCTCTACGACCAATTTTTTTGAGGGCCTCGCGCAAGGCAGGCCAATTGTCAGGATCGTGGTAACGCAAAAACGCTTTGTGTAGGCGCCGCTGTTTG
>JABIZW010000187.1 GCA_018666295.1 Halieaceae bacterium | reverse complement strand
GTGATCTCGACCAAAGCGGGCCATCTCTAAGGAGTCTGAGACACACCCCCCCGTCGCCTCAGCCAGCGCTTGAATTTCAGGCGCTGTGTAATAGTGGGCGATAATCACCGCATTGTGTTGCTCAAGCTGAGAACGAATCTTCTCCTCGAGCTGGGCTTTACGCTGCGGATCAATGCGCTTAGGTGCCGCCGCAAAATGTGACTGCACCCGCATCCTGATGTCTTGAAGCTTTTGATCGGCGATCGACACTCAAAAAAACCTTCCCAATGACCAGCGCGCAGTTTACCTTCATATCATCACGGTGGCATCTGGCAATCCAAATTTTGGTGAAACGCGATCAGTTTTACGACACCCGATGCGTCAGGCTTAACAATAATGCACGCCCAACTTTCAGTAGGGTGCGCGACCGAGGTAGCGTCGATTAGTGGCTAATTCAGATGACAGTCCATTAGTACTGATTTGCGAGGACGACAGCATGCAGCGTCTCTTAGTGAGACAGTGCTTGGAGTCAGAGGGAATGAGTGTGCTGGAAGCCAGAGACGGCTATGAAGCACTGGACCTTGTTTCCAATAACAGTCCCGACTTTATTTTTATGGATGTCGACATGCCCGGCATCAGCGGTATCGAGACCTGCCGGCGTCTGCGCGCGCGGGATGACGCAAACGAAACACGACGTTTGGTGCATGCGATGAAGTCGTCAGCCATGAACATCGGTGCGGAGGTGCTTGACGGGCGTCTGGCACAAATCGAGGCCGCATCGCGAGACGCCGGTCAAACATTAACGCCGGATGAGTTAACGGAGTTGGAACAGCTCATTAAAGAGAGCTTAAAACAACTGCTCTCGCACTATGCGGACATTCGCACTGCACTCGCTACTGGTTCTTAAACGTCGGTTTGCGCTTCTCTCTCATTGCGCGCAAACCTTCCTGCAAGTCTTCTGACGCACTGCATTGATCTGCCTGCGCCTGCGCCTGCTGCCGATCAAACTGTCCCTGCTCGACCGACTTGATGATGGCGAGCATGGCGCGCACAGATAAAGGCGCAAGGTCCTTAAGCAGTGCAATGACCTCGGCAGATCGCACGTTAACGTCGTCACTGGATACCATCCAGTCAAATGCGCCGTGCTGATGGAGCTCTTCAAAGGGCATTGGCATTGTGGTCAATAGAAGCCGACGCACCAACGTACTGCCTAGCCGCTGAGTCATCCGCTCGATGCCCTCAACTGGGTAACACAGGCCCACAGCGGCGGCAGGTATTTTGAGTATCTTTGTGGTGACGCCAAGTCGAAAATCGCAGCTGAATAAGAGCTCTGCACCGCCGCCAAATACATCGCCCTCCACAATGGCCAAGCTGGGAATATCGAGTGCGGCAATGGTATTGGTCATGGACTGGAAATCGTCACCGTCCATGACACCGTCAGTAATTTCCTTTAAGTTGGCTCCCGCGCAAAACACCGGTCCTTCAGCGCGAATGACCAGCAAGCGACAGGCATCGGGAATGGATGACAACGCGCTTTTGACAGCTGTAATTTCGTTTGCCCCAATGGCATTTCGTCGAGACGGTGCGCTGAGCGTCAGCTCTGCCACCGCGTCATTAATCTTAAAGCGAACTGAGTCATTCATGCGTGATCTCCACTGCCTGTCTTTGCATTGTTACACGACTGATTTGAATAGACCGATGGACAGGTTCAAAAAAAATACCTAAAGTTCAAATCTTCGAACAGCGAGAATGTCATCGCTGCCTTAATGGCTGACTGGACTGTACTCACCGTCATGGAAAAAATCGTAGTAGAGAGCAAACTGACTTCGGGATCTCCCTTTAGTCGGGGTGCACAGCACGAGGCCAAACGCGCCGCGATTCTCTCTCGCGCAGCCAAACTGTTCAACACCAAAGGTGCTCGCTCAACGACACTGGCCGATGTTGCAGACAAGCTTGGTCTGACAAAGACCAGCCTTTACTACTATGTAAAAACCAAGGAAGACCTGATCTATCAGTGCTACCAAAGCGCCATGGCCCGCCTCCATCTATCGCTGGACGAGGTCGAACGAGAGACCGAAAACCCATTGGAGCGAGTCATTCGCGCAATGGAACGCCACATCGAACTGAGCCTGGACTCGCTCTCCGGTCGTGGTGATTACTATGCGGCACCGCTCGAACTCGCTGTCCTACCCAAGGAGCAACGCGCTGAACTTAAGGACGAATACCTCCGAATGTTTAAACGCTTCAGAGGCTACCTCCGGCAAGGTATTGCGCAAGGTGTCATACGAGACAGCAACACCACCACCACAGCACGAGCACTGTTAACTGCACTCGACTGGTCGTTTTACTGGCTTTACGAAATGCCCGAGTCGGAAACCCAAAGCGCCGCATCAACAGTTAGAACACTCTTTACAGGGGGATTGGTGCCTCAACACACCGACTTTAAGTGGCAGGCTTCGGAAAGTATTTCCTCGCTCAATGTGAGCCAAGGCTTTAACCGCGAGGCGCAAAATCGCTTCAAGCAAGAAGCCTTTTTAAGGGCGGGGACGCGGCATTTTAACCGTAAGGGATTTCACGGTACCTCACTCGATGACATTGCCGAATCCTTAGACGTCTCTAAAGGCGCGTTTTACTACCACTTTGCGAACAAAGAGGCACTTCTGGCCCAGTGTTACGAGTTTACCCTCGATCAGTTTGACCAAATTACCGCCCAGATCGAGCAAAGTGATGTCTCACCACTGGAAAAATTAGGAAAGGTCTGTACAGCCATTTTTGAATTACAAAATTCAGATCAAGGTCCCTTGATCAGATATAATTCCATCACGGCACTGCCACCGAAACTGCGTCGTGCAGTGCTGCAAAGAACCGAAGATACTCACGACAAACTGGGACAACTTATGGCGTTAGGAGTTTCAGAAGGGTCTATTGGTGCTCAAAACGTATTGGTGGCTCGCCACTTACTGGTCAGTGCCATCAACGCCGCTGTCGATATCGATCAGTGGCGTAAGCTCGACAGCGCGACGTCCGCTGCGCATG
>JABIZW010000252.1 GCA_018666295.1 Halieaceae bacterium | reverse complement strand
GGTCGATGCGTGCAAGTCTGCTGGCAGGCTGGCGGACAGACCGCGCGCAAATGACGGCCAGGTTCCATCTGATGTACTGACAGGCCCGACCAGTATTGACGTCAGCGGCGCATCGCTTAAGTTCAGCTCCCCACTGCGGTCTATCGCTATCGCCCCCTGCGCATGAACATCACCCGAAAACATAAATCGGGACCGCGGACGACTTGCAAGCGCGCTTAATAGCCTTTGGTGCTGCACCCACCAGCCTCGTTGCCACAAGTACTTTTCTGCCGCACTCGTCAACACGCCTTGGGTCGCGCCCAACAGCTCATTGGTCACCAAACCTGTGAATCCCTCGGGCGCCGCGACGTCAGGGTACCACTCGCGCCACTTACCCGCAGTCCAGCCAAAAGGGTGCGACGGCACCAGCGCGAAGTGCGTCACATTAGACGACTTAATTCGATCAACGACCCATTGCTCAACAGAGGCAGGCAAGAGCACCGGCGAGGGTCCACTGATCGTCATGTGACCCGCACAATCCAGTAACGGCGCCTCAAAAAGAGACCCATAGCGCATTACGCCAAAAGATCGTTCAAACGGTTTCGACGGTGCGTTGGGCAGTGGCGGATAGTAAAGGTTTGCTACAGCGTGATGGGCCGCTCGACTAAAATCATCCGCAGGAAACGTCACTAACTCTTTTTCGGCGTCATCGTTCTCAAAGTAGTCGTGATCATCAGAGATAAACAAGATGGGCGTTGACTTAAACCGTGTCCCATACAGGTCGGCTATTTGTTCATTGGCAATGCGTTTCAATACCCGCTCGTTGGTGGTACCGATCAGCGACGCGGTGCGGTCAAAGGCACCGTATCGTGTACGCAAATACGCACCGAAAATCCATCGTACCAAGGCGGATCTTCGTCGTCCCAGCGGCGGTATTTCACCGCCACGTAAATCCCAGTAAATGTGATCGCCAATAGCAATCACTGCATCGGGTGACCTGCTCAATAAGTCGTCGAACAACCGGTGCCGAAACGCATGGGGCTTGAAAAACTGCAGCCCATTAAAGCCAAACCCATCACCCCCGCCGGCACAGGTAAACGCGCCAAGCCGCAAGGAAGCCACGTCGTCAGTTTCCGCAGGAAATGTCTTCAACGGCCACGCGTCGCCTAATACTCGCTCCTCTGCGACCAGCTGAAGTTGATACGTTGTTGAAGGCTCAAGTGCCGACGCTGAAAATGAGAAGTGCCGACCCTCACTGTCCATGGGTCGACCCGGGCAAGACAGGCCGCCTATCATCAGCACCAGCGAGGTCTCGGGGCGCGCAAGTGAGACCGACACCCAAAGCTGCGTGTCAGTAACGCAAGGCAATATGTGCCTCACTTCTTGACGACCAACCGGTGCGCAACCCATCAGGGCTGCCGCTGGGGCGAGGACCGCGGACAGCGAGAGGAAGGTGCGTCTAACGAGCTCTACTGACATGCTAAGCCTCGGTCGCACGCGCGGTTGAAATGACACTTACTTGCTGCGAAGCCTTCAGGTGTCTCACAAAGTGCGCTTACCATTCGCGTGTTTGGGCGCGCGAACAAAAATACAAAGTCAATCCAAAAGACAAAATAGAGATTGGCGCTGTGTAGGACAAAACATGCATGGTGGTTTCAACCACCGCAGTGGCTTCACCGGCTAAGACCTCTTCAAACCGCCAGGCCCAGGCACGATAGTGAAGACAAAGAGTAAACCCCCACGCACCGCACAATAAGCCAACGGTGTGAACCTGCTCTCGAACACTCACCCCGGCCCACAGCAACAGCGCGACAGCAATATAGTCGGGCAATAAGCCGGTTAGTGACTGCCCGTACTGCACAGTAAATAAGGTCTCGAGTACGAAGTGAACGCAGCCCATTGCAATAGAAAATGCCGCAAAGCGCCGGATAAAGTTCCTATTATTCATATCAAAGAGATTACCTCCTCACTAGGCGTGGTCAAGCTTAGTGAGGCAACCCGCTATGGCAGTAACCGCTGAGCGTTACTTATCAACCGGGTTGGCGGCTTTGACTTTATCGCCCGATTGATCAACCGCCCAGTTACCGGTTGATCGCTTGAGCTGCTCTCGCGAGGCGATGGCTCGGACAAAGGGGTGGTTGGGCTCTATTGTTTCAAAATAGTCGACGTAACAAACGATTAACTCCCCCAGCACAGTCTCCTCAAAAATAACACGCTCCGAATAACCGGCCTGGTACTCTCCCGGTTGCGCGGTCAAGGCCTCAGAGTAGAACGCTTTAAGGTCTTCCAAGGCGCACTTTAACCAAACCGGTTCAGGGAACTCCTGATCGTTGTCATCTGGCCACGACGTGAGTCCTTCTATGATGTCTTCAATACTCGAGCCGCTGACACCGACGGTCGTCCGGCCTCGTCGTTTGAGACCTAACTCATACCAAGGGGTTAAGGCACCCATTTCACGGCGTAATCGACCACGCCACGAGTGGTCCTCATTTTTTTGCTGGAAACTCACAGGGCAGGCCGGTGGTGGCGCCTCCACATCGGGTAGATCAAGAAAATAGTCCTGTAGAACCGGACCCTCTGTTGCATCGAGTAACGCCAGCGTGTGCTCAATGACCTGGGTTTGGAAGGCTGCATCACCCGGCTTACCGAGCGGTCTGCCCAAAGGAAAACTGACCCAGAGGATACGCGGCGGCTTCATCGACTGGGCAATCTCTCGAAAGAGTGCAATACCTGTGGTTTGAATGCCCTCGGACTCAAGGTAGTGGGAAATACCGCAGACGGTTCGCGAACAATTGGGGCAGACTGGGACGATAAACGCGGCGTCAACACCATCAGCCTTCAAGCGCGTTGCAAGATCTCGCACATTGTCTTCGTAGACACTGGGCAGCAGGCCACCGCCCATAAAGCTGTAGTTGATGTCTGCAACTGAGCCTATAACACCTGCGGCCTCGAGCTCTTTGAACCGATCAATAGGAAAAACGACGTTGATGTCTTCCTGAAAACCACTGCGGTCAAAATTGACCGATGAGTGGGTCATCAAAAGGTCGGCCGAGTCTAGGTCTCTGGGAATCGCGCGATAACTCGAATCGATAAAGTCGAAACTGCTCTCCTCGCGGTAATTGAGCCCCGCTGTAGTGACAATGGCAACTCGCTTTTCCTTGAGCAATTTTTCACTGCTCACCCAGGGCAGCTCTCCCAATGGCGACATCAACTTACTCATCAGGTGGTTGCGCTCATATTCAGGGATATCAACCAGCTTGACCATTGCGAAACCTCGGCTCGATTAAGGTGTGGAATGCTTAAAAAAAGCGCGCGTCTTGGGGTGCAACAAAGGGAGCGCTATGACAATGACCAATCCCAGCGTTATCAGCATGATTTGTCTCAAATCGAGTTCTAAGATTGACGCACCCAACACCGCATAAATACCCGCACGAATAGGCGTGGCGGCTATCATGGTGACCAAGAACTTTGTGAAATTAAAACGAATAGCCCCCGCAACAACGGTCAACGGACTCTGCGGTCCCAGCGGATGAACTGTAATGAAGAAGAGCGCAGGCACCCCGCTACGTGACAATAGTTTTTTCAGCCGCGCATTGTTCTCACCCAAGCGTGTCGACACCCACTCGCTCCCAAAATAGTGCCCCAGACCGTACTGAACGCAACCTGACAGGGACAGGCCTATACCACCCCAAACAATACCGCCCACCACACCGAACGCGATTCCGCCTAAAATCAAAATAAGGTGTGAAGACAGCCCGATGAAGAGCCTGACAACCACGAGAATGATGTAAGCCAGTGGGCCTAGCCAGCCGAGCGTCTCTATCCAGTCGTTAAAGTCCTGTATTGACGCTGGAGTGAGCTCAATACCGTACCGAACGGCCAGGCTTCTGCCGACGTAAATGAGGAGCACGAGCCCTGCGACGAATACCGCGAAACGGACCACTGCTGTGACAGAACGAGTCACTTAGAAAATTCGCCCAAATACAGCCACTAATCGCCGGCCTTCGCTAATACCTGACAGCGCAGCAACAAACGCCTTTGAGACGGATCGATCGACGTGCGCTTGTGCAGGCAGCGGCGATTATCCCAAATAATGACATCGCCCGGCGTCCAATTTTGCTCAACAATATAATCCGCTGGCGTCGCATAGGCCCATAAGTCGTCCAAAAGCGCCTCGCTCTCTGCTAGCGGCAAACCGGGAACATAGGCCCATTCTCGACGCCCTAAGTACAAGCACTCCTCCCCCGTCTCATCGTGAACCCTCACCATGGGATGGATGGCGCCCGGTGCATCACGCGCATCATCAAATGCATCAAAACCGGGCCGTAGATTGCCAACGCTGTCATGCGCCGCATTGTGTTTAATGGTCAATCCCGTAATTTGCTCGCGCAACGCCTGCGGAAGCCGTGCAAGGGCCGCGCGCTGATCGGCAAAAAAAGTATCGCCCCCGTTTTGAGGGATCTCCACGCCCAGCAATACACTCGCCGGCGGTGGGGTCTCGATATACGTCATGTCCGAGTGCCATGTCGCCTCAGCATCGCCGAGCCCACCAATAGGCTTTCCTGCGACCTTGATATTCGAAATGGGTGTGACGTAAAGATTATCAATGTTCGCTTTTTGTGCAGCACTCAGTCGTCCCGTCGGCATTTCTTCCAGCGGACCAAAGCGCTGACTAAACGTTTGAAGTGAATCCTTGTCGAGCGACTGGCCTTTAAATCTCAGTACACCATACGCCAGCCACGCGGTGTAAATCGCATTAAACGCATCGTCAGCTAACGCAGCGAGATCCACATCTTGGACGTCAGCTCCAAAGCCCTCACAAATCGGCACTATTTTCAAAGCATCTAGCCCTTTCAAAGCGTCCACAGCCTCCAATCCATCGGTTATTGTTATACGTTGTGATGCGAGTCTTGGCCAAACTGATCGCCACACATCTATAAAATGGCACTTTATATGCCATTACAACCATACGACAATGTTTTAAAAGAGGTCAAACCATTATGCAGATCGACGGATCCTGCCACTGCGGCACCATCACCTGGCGAGCCATTGCTGATCCCAAACTCGTTGCCGTCTGTTATTGCAGCGACTGCCAGACCTTCGGCTCATCGGCGTTTCAGTATGCGGCGCGCGTATCACGCGACAGCTTTCAGGTCACTCAGGGAACGCTCAAAGCGTATGAAAAGTTGGCGGACAGCGGGAATGCGCGTCATTACAGTTTCTGTGGTGACTGTGGTTCCGGCATTCACACGAGCAGTGCTGAGGGCGACGGTCTTTTGTCCCTGAGACTGGGCGGATGTAGACAAAAAGATCAACTGCCCCCGCAAGTTCAAATTTGGTGTGGCTCAGCGCCTGATTGGGTGTCTGTTGCGGGTAATGTGAAGCTCGACAAACAAGGCTAATAGACTAGGGCCAGCCTATCTAGGGTGTTTAGATCTAGTGTCGCCCCACAAAGTCGAGCTGCCGCCACGCTTCAAAAATCGCAACAGCAACCGCATTGGAGAGGTTCAAACTTCGACTCCCAGGCAACATGGGCAGACGCACAATGTGACGTTGCTCAAACAACGCCAGGATGTCATCCGAAAGACCCTTGGTTTCAGACCCGAACACCAGTGAGTCACCGCGCTGGTAGGTCACTTCCGAATGGACAGTCTCACCGCAGGTCTCTATGGCGATTAGGCGTCGACCAGCATGGGCGCTCGCATAGGCAGGCAGACTGCCCCAGGTACACACACTGGCGAACTCATGGTAGTCAAGACCCGCACGCCTCAGGCGTTTATCATCCATCTCAAAGCCTAGGGGTTCGATCATGTGAAGTGCGGCACCGGTATTCGCACAAAGCCGAATGATATTGCCTGTATTAGGCGGAATCTCGGGCTGACAAAGCACGATATGCAATGATGACTGACTCATAGGACAACCTATTAGGGAAACGCGTCACACCATACCGAGCTGAGGCCCAGAGCGTAAGTCAGCGAGGACGACTTAAGATTTTCAATTACTCTCTAAACAGAACCCCAGCGACCACCAGCGCTCTGAACAACCGTACATCAGCCGACCTCGCTGCCCATGCTGCATATCAAGAATACGAAGGTAGAGCTCAGACGGCACAAGCCCAAGTGTGGTGTCACTTTGTAAATCCTCAAGCGGTCGTGGGTAGGACGCCCAATCTTTAGGGGCCCGCCAACCCGGCGGCGGAATTAAAACCGAACGCGTCCCACTTACGGGGTGAAGCGCACGCCACTCGCTGATTGCCTTACTCATGGAGACCACAATGTCAGGATACTCTGCGGCCAAGTTGTTGTACTCGTTCGGATCGTCCGCAATTTTAAATAGATAGTTCGTTACGGTGGTCGAAAGCTGGTCCTGCTCCATTTCTTGAACGAGCTTCCAGGTGTTGTCAAACGCCGTCAGTTTGAAGCTGCCGTAGATTGGGATCTCAGAGGCGAACATAATCATGTCTTCACGCGTATGCGTCGTCCCCTCACTGATCGAGGGCCATAGGCTGCTGCCGTCAAATTCGAACGTATTTAGCGGGTCCACACCTGCTGCGTCAGCGAGCGTCGGGAAGACATCCATCACCGTCATCACCTGGTCGAATATTTGACCGCCTTGCAATTTCTCCGGCCAGCGCATGAGCGACACCACCCGAATTCCGCCTTCAAACGTCTCACCCTTACCGCCGCGCAGCGGCGCATTGTCCGCACCGCCGTAAGAATAGGCCGCGCCCCCGTTGTCACTGAAAAACAAGACAATGGTGTTATCGCTCAACCCTTCCTCATCGAGTGTGTTAAGGACTTGACCAATCGCTTGATCCATTCCGTCGACGACGGCGGCATACATCGGCCGCGCACTTTCACGCATCAACATTTTTGAAATTCGTCGCGTTGAGTCTGTTTGATTCGATCGTGCCGGGGGTAAATCTGTGTCGATGTCTTTGTACTTTTCTTGCAGTTCAGCCGGCGCATCAAGTGGTGTGTGCGGGGCAATAAACGGCATGTAAATGAAAAATGGCTTTTGCGTATCGCGCTCGCGGATGTAACGCGAGACCTCATCGGCCAAGAGATACGTTTCATAACCTTCGTCGTCGGCCGTCACACCATTGACTTGAAAATCTTTGCCCCCGACATTGGCGAACGGCGGGTAAAACCCAACCTCGGTATGAAGGTGCCCGTAAAAGTGCTCGAAACCCCGCTCATTGGGGTGATAGGTCATTTGCGCGTGACCCAGGTGCCACTTCCCTACCATGGCTGTTTGGTAGCCCGCGGCGCCAAAAGACTCGGGCATAAAATG
>JABIZW010000250.1 GCA_018666295.1 Halieaceae bacterium | reverse complement strand
GACCGCAGTGGGGAGCTGAACTTAAGCGATGCGCCGCTGACGTCAATACTGGTCGGGCCTGTCAGTACATCAGATGGAACCTGGCCGTCATTTGCGCGCGGTCTGTCCGCCAGCCTGCCAGCAGACTTGCACGCATCGACCTTGGCGGTCACCGACGAGGTCAATGGATTTACGATATTCGATATTTCAAAGGAGCGCGTCACTGCGACCTTGTACAGCTGTGGTGGTTACGACTCAAAGAGTGCGGACGACGGCAGTGTCAAACGAACCATTGAGTTGGACCTCAGTTAAAGGATAGGTATTTTGAGTCAATTTGACCCTGAAAATCACTCGCACCGTCGGTTTAATCCACTGACAGGGAGTTGGGTTCTCGTCTCGCCTCACCGCAGTAAACGGCCGTGGCAGGGTCAAGAGGAGCGACCGGCTGTTGACGCTCGCCCCGCCTACGATCCGAATTGCTACCTCTGCCCCGGTAATGAACGCGCCGGGGGTGTTAAGAATCCGGATTACTCGGGCCCCTATGTTTTTCAGAATGACTTCAGCGCGCTGTTGCCCAACGTGCCTTTAAGTGCTGCTGCAGATCATGAGCTCTTAGTTTCGGCGAGTGAGTCGGGTCTGTGTCGCGTTATTTGTTTCTCGCCACGTCACGACCTGACGTTGCCGCAGATGAGTCACGAGGAGCTCTGCGAGGTTGTGGACTTGTGGGCGCTGCAGTATCAAGAACTTGCGGCTATGGATGGCATTAACCATGTGCAGATCTTCGAAAATAAAGGTGAGGCCATGGGATGCAGTAACCCACATCCCCACGGCCAGATATGGGCTCAACAGACTGTCCCAGACGAGGCTGCGAAAAAAACGCAGCGCATGCAGGCTCACCTCGAGAGGACCGGACGCACATTGCTGGGTGATTACCGGGCCGTTGAGCTGGAACGCGCGTCACGGTTTGTTTGCGACAATGAGAGTTTTGTTGCGCTGGTGCCGTTTTGGGCAACGTGGCCGTTCGAGACGCTCGTTTTGTGTAAGCGTCACGTGCGAAACTTGAGCGATATGACTGATGCAGAGCGATCTGATTTAGCCGACATTCTTAAGCGACTGACCACGCGGTACGACAATCTGTTTGAATGCAGCTTTCCGTACTCGGCGGGGATGCATCAGGCGCCTACGGACGGCGCAGAGCATGATGCCTGGGACTGGCATATGCATTTTTATCCACCACTGCTGCGCTCGTCGTCGGTCAAGAAGTTCATGGTGGGCTATGAGATGCTGGGTGAGCCGCAGCGCGACATAACGCCGGAAGCGGCGGCCGAACGGCTAAGGGCACTTTCTGAGACGCATTACACGCCCTAACCGCGATCCATGTTAGGGCGTGAAATGCACAGTGAGCAGTTCGACGTGCCCTCAGGGAAGGGTTCGAAATTCGCCGGGTTCCAGCGTCCAAAACCTCTCCGGGTCAATCTGCGCACCTGACAGCGCTTCAGTTAAATCCGAGAGTGGTTGATCCACAGGTTCCCACGTCAGCTGAAAGACGCCGAAGTGGATACCCAGGCTTTGCTGGCTGCGGAGGTCCTGATGCGCGATCACCGCTTCTTTAGGATCCAAGTGAATGGACTGCATAAACCACCGCGGCTCATAGGCACCAATAGGGATAATACTCAAAGCAAAGGGCCCGAAACGCTCCCCCTGCGCTCTAAAATGAGGTGAGTAACCGGTGTCGCCGGCGAAATAAATATTCCCTTCATCAGTCTCGATCACAAAGGAGCCCCAGAGGGTCCTCATTTGATCATGTATGCCTCTGGCTGAGCGATGCTGACACTCAACAAAGTGAACGCGTGCCGGTCCCACCGAAATCGCTTGGCCCCAATCTAATTCAACCGCGTTAGAGTAGCCTACACGTCGTAGTAGTGACGCATTTCCCAGTCCCGAGACGATCGTAGGCTCTTTGTCCTGGTGTTGACGCAATGCCTCAAGGGTGTGGGTGTCGAGGTGATCATAGTGGTTGTGACTGACAAGAATGAGGTCAATCTCAGGGAGATCTTCTATAGCCACCCCAGGCGGTCGGATACGTTTGGGCCCAGCGAAGGTGACGGGGCTGGCTCTCTCTGACCAAATGGGGTCAGTAAGGATGTTTAGTCCGCTCACTTGTATCAGCACGGTGGCGTGGTTGATATACGTGGTCCGAATGCCCTGTGTGACGCGATCAGGAATCGCTGCGACCGCCGGATTTGCAACGGATTCTGGCCATTCAGCCTCGTTCCAAAGGCTCTCCCACAAAAAACGGCTGATATCGGCCAGTCCCTTGTCAGAACCATCGCGATTAAAAAAGCGCTTGCCGTCTGAGTGGTCGCTGAGGGGGTACTCCTGCTGACCGATCATCGTACAGGCCGACAGCACAGCAACCAGAGTCAACGCCAGTGCTGTTATTAGACGCGGTTTTAAAGGGCTAAAAATAGTCATGTGCAATTTACGTTCCCCTTTAAAGAGGCGATCATTGTGTATTGAGTTTGGGTATCCAGACTCCCCGGCAGAAGACGGTTGGTTTTAAAAATATGTTTGACTCGATTCGTGCAAGCTTTGTGTCGTTCTTTGGAAGTGACGAGGGGGTTGTACTCGCCATGGCACCGGGGCGCGTCAATCTTATTGGTGAGTATACGGACTTCAACGCGGGTTTTGTGCTTCCTATGACTGTCGATCGCGGCGTTTATGTCGCGATCCGTCCCAGAACAGATCAAGGGGTGTGCGTCGCGTCAGTCCGGTATCAAGAGCGCATCGAGTATGAGCTGGATCAAGTGCCGAAGGTCGTGCCGGGTCACTGGTCCAGCTACGTCCTCGGTGTGGTTGAAGAGCTTAGGAAATTAAATCTAGTGGTCTCTGGATTTGAGGCGGTTATTGACGGTGACTTAAATCTGGGTGCTGGCTTAAGTTCATCGGCGGCACTTGAGACGGCAACTGCGCTGGCCCTGCAGGCGGGTTTTGGTTTTGAAATGAATCGGATCGATGTCGCCACGCTGTGTCAGCGTGTCGAGCATCACTATGCTCACGTCATGTGCGGCATCATGGACCAATTTGCCAGTGGGCTCGGTCAGTCAGACCACGCCTTGCTGTTGGACTGCCGTTCCCTCTCGCACGTTAATATTCCTCTGCAACTGGGTGATTACCGCGTGGTGATTATCTCGAGCGAGGTAAAGCGAGCACTCGCGTCATCGGCGTACAACGAACGCCGTCAGCAGTGCGAGGCGGGTGTTGCCCTTTTTCAGCAACACGAGGCGTCGGTCAGGGCGCTTCGCGATGTGACGCAGGATCTGTTTGATGAGTATGGCGCCAATCTGTCGCCCATGGTTCGTCAGCGCTGCCAACACGTCATCAGTGAAAATCAGCGCACCTTGGACGCATCTGCAGCGCTGCTGGCGTCGGATTTCGAGCGTTTTGGGGCGCTCATGACGGCCTCGCACCGCTCGTTACGGGACGACTTTGAGGTCAGTTGTGACGAGCTCGATTATTTGGTTGAGTTGTCGCTTGGGACCGAGGGCGTGCTGGGATCTCGTATGACCGGCGCTGGTTTTGGGGGCTGCACAGTAACGCTCGCTCATAAAAATGGGCTGTCTGATTTGCGCGCCAAATTAAACGCTTACGAAGCGCGTTTTTCCCTAACTCCAGAGATGTTTGTACTCGACGGTAACCTCGAAGCGGATGTTGTGACCGATTACTGAGTCCGGATTTTGTATGCCAGTCACTCGGCAAAGGTTCAGAAAAGGGGTTAGCTTGCGAGGCCGGGAATCTCACAAAATATATCGGCCTCGACTTTGACGCTGACCGCAGCGTTCGCGTGAGCCCCAACGCACCAAGAGGGCATGACCATTGAGTAAAGCCCGCTGCCGCCCGCTTGCAGAACTAAAATCTGGTCAGGACTTCTGAAGGCCATTCGTCGCTGGGGATCGGGCCCTGCAAACTGCCCAAACAGCCGTTTCACTACATCACCTTCCACGAAGCAACGCTCATATAGCGCTTGAGCAATGTCCTCTCGGGTAAGGCCCGCGGAATGTAAAATGGCGCTGTGTTCTGGGTTGAGTACGACAGTGGCATGTCCGCCGGTGAGGGTGCCGTTATTGCTGGGTGGGTTAGCTAAACCCATAGCTAAAAGTTCAAGCAGCGCTTTGTAGCTCTCGGGGTCATTGCCGTCGCCGGAGAAAATAACCGAGTGGGGTGCCTCTGCACCGAGAACCGTCACCACGCTGTCATCTGGATCAAACCCAAGCCCCACATGCAGTGGTGTGAATGGACTGTTTTCTTCATCTTCGGCCAAGCAGTAGGTGAATTTCCCAGGGTGGCCGAGGAGCGCCATGTCGGAGCTGCCCGGTTGTGCTTTACCAATATTGATCATCGTCAATCGTAACGCACGGCCGATCGATGCATTGGCACGGTGACCTGGACCTAAAGCCCCTGTGCCCGACGCAATGGGCCCGCACGTGTGGCGGGCGGGCCCGTTAACAATGACCAGTGGTGCCGTGCAATGCGTGGTTGCTTGCATTTCTGTGAGGTCAAATACAGGATCAATGACCGCTTTTACAGCGGCGAGTACCACCGGCATGTAGTCAGGTAGACAGCCCGCCATGACGGCCGCAATGGCCACGTTTTCGATTGTGGCAATGCCGTGGCCTGGGCCCATAGTGCCGAGCACCATGTCACCGTCTTGCCCCGACGCGAGGACCATACGCGACACGCGTTCCGCAGTCGGAATGACGACCGGCAGACCGTCGGTACAGCCGTTCCGGTGCAGGTCTTCGAGTGCTTGTGCCTCATCGAGCGCCGATAGCATTTCAGTCACTGTGAGCCTCAAGCGCAGAGAGAATGTTGCTTGCGATCGACTCGGCGACGCGAGTCAGATTCTCAGACCCTGTACCTGCTACCGGATGCGGTAACTCGACCCGAGGCACCGTAGTCATACCCAGAGACTGGGCCACAAAGTTGCCCTGCGACCAGAATTCTTCAGTCACCAGTGCTACTGAAGGAATGCCAAGTTTGGCGAGGTTAATGCCGTCACGCACGGTGCCGGTAGTGCAGGAGCCTCAGTGGCCGTAGGCCGCAATGACGCCCACACAATCGCCACCGATCTCGCCCAACAGTTTTTCGGGCGCGGGAATCGTGGCATTGCCCTTGTTGTATGTTTTCAGCGAGATACCGGGGCGTAAACGACTCAGAGCGGCACCGACCTCATTAAGGAACTCAACAGAATCTGGAAAGCCATTGGCAAGTAGGCCGATGGTTGTTGCACTTGCGCCGTCGACTTTGACAGACAAGTCATAGGGTGTGTCTTCAATGCCGACAGATGCGTTTGGATTTAAATACTCGATCATGCAGTAGTCCCTCGCGAGGGTACTGTTATCGCTAACAACCCCCTCACCTGTCAAGCCTGCACGATGGTTATTTGATTGGCTCGGGGGTCCATTAGCCGCGTACACTAGACAGCCGTAAAGCGAGGTATCGATATGGAACGAATTCAGCTGGCAGAGGACCTTCAGTTTAGCCGTCTGGTTTATGGCCTGTGGCGTCTGGCTGATGATTCGAATACATCGCTACGACACGTCGAGGCCAAGATTAACGCGGCGCTCGACCAGGGCATCACTACCTTTGATCAAGCGGATATCTACGGTGGCTACACCGCCGAGGGAGTGATGGGCGCGGCACTTAAGCAAAATCCTGCGCTTCGTCAGCGTATGGAAATTGTGACCAAGTGCGACATTGTGATCGATGCAGGTCGGCACTCAGGTACGCGCGTAAAGCATTACGACACCACCGAAAAGCATATTCAAGAGAGCGTTAATGCGTCGCTTTCGGAGATGGGCATAGCGCACATCGACGTCCTGTTGATCCATCGTCCAGACCCGATGATGGATCATCATGAAACGGGGGCTGCACTCGACGGCCTCGTCGATTCTGGCAAGGTTCGCGCCGTTGGTGCGTCTAACTTCAGGCCGTGGGATTGGAATCTGCTCCAGTCAGCCATGCGTCACCCCTTGGTGACGAATCAGATTGAGCTCTCGCTTAAAACGATCGCCCCGTTCACCAACGGAGACCTCGCATTTCACCAGCAGCACGACCACGTGGTTATGGCGTGGTCGCCACTGGGCGGTGGCGATCTCATGACGACTGATGGCGAACTGGGCAACCGTCTTGACAGCATTGCGGCCCGATACGGTGCGGACCGCGCCGCCGTCGCGACCGCCTTTTTGCTGGCGCACCCGGCGGAAATTACGCCCGTGTTGGGGACAAACAACCTCGAGCGTATTGGCCAGATCGCTGACGCCCTGACTATTGAAATCGATCGGCAAGATTGGTTCTGGCTCTATGAGGCGGCGCTAGGCCACGAAGTGCCGTAGCGATGGCGGCCGTACTAGTGACCAGAGCGGACCTGCAGTCCGCTGACAGTGAGCATTATTTAGCCCCGACTAGCTTGTAGTTGCGGGCATCTGTGATGAAGTCAGCGTGACCGTAAAGCTTTAAAAGGCGCGCCAATTTTCGCGTCAGACGACGGTCTAGTATCTCTGCAACCCCCGGAACTTTCATGCCCAGCGCATAGAGGTTTGAGCTTGCGACGATGGTCGCCAGAGCACATGCCGTGGCGACTTTGTCATGCGTTCCATACTGCACTCCCATGGCCTGGGCCCGTTCAACTTTTCCGTCGCAAAAATGTTGGATTAAGAAATATTTGGAGAACCCTCGCTCCATCCAGCGGTGGAAGCGGCCGGTCAAACTCGGGTCAGTAAACAGTTCTGCACGCATTGTCCCTCGTATGAGTTCGCCGCAGATCTCGTCATCGTAGGTCTCGCGCAGCGAGAGCGTGCGTGCGGTCATCAGATCAACGATTTCCTGAGGCGTCTCGCCCAAAAGGTCTTCGGGTAACCCGAGTAAAAAACAGCGGTAGCGCGCCATTTCAACGCGTGCCCGCTCGGCAGCGGTGAAGTGACTTCGCCCGTTTGCGAGAAGCTTAAAAGACATCAGAAAAATACCAATAAGGCCTGCGGGCATTTGATCAACCTGTGGAATGGGAATGCCATAGGTCGAGACGTCCCACTGACCAGTTTGCATAATATTAAAGCGCACCATTGAGTGCATGAGCCGAACTTTAGCAGCGGCCTTAAATCCCGGATTAAAACGCTCCATCGCCTTGGGCATGGTGGTTGCAGTAAAAAAGCTTGCTGTTTCAAATACGCGGCTGACCGATTTTTTATCCGTCAGTGTTCCCGTCATGGTCATTGGGAGCGCGGTATATTTATTCATGAATGTCGCGATAAATGCGCCGCGAATGGCAAAGGGTGAAATGGTCCCCAGTGGTATTCGCTCGTGTTTAGCGCCTTCCTCAACCAGCGACATATCGACCCAATCGGGTGTCGCCTCCATGGCATTGATAAACCTAACAAGCTCGATCGGTGCGTCTTCGACAGCGTCCACACCCTCATCGCATGCACGCTCCAACAGGGTGACCAGCGCCCTAAAACCGTATTCAGGGATCAGTGCCGCATAAGCATCGGCCACCTTGTCGCCCATCATAGTGTAATTCTTAATGCGGTCTATGAGCTCCGGGTTTTGAAGGACGCGCACCGAGTAGTCACGGTGACGTGAGGGGCGCATCGATGCGATATCAATGTCACCCGCATAGCGCTCTGGAAGCTGTGTAAAGTCGACACCGCCGTAAATCGCTGGAATGAGGGCTTGCTGCTCGACAACGCTAGCACTAAACAGTGTTTCTCGCTGATGGTTCTCCATGAACGCTCGCTGTTAATTCATTCAAGTATTACGAGACCTTAGCGAGTTAGCACCGCTCAGGGCAATGCTTAAGCGATACTTTCTAACCCGGCCCTACTCAGCGATGTACAGACTGCGATGATCATCACGCCCCACAGCGGTGGGACGCGATTAAGGTAGGTCGATCAACTCGTTTTTCTCACATCAGACGTTTACTTAACAACCGTTTGTGAGGTGCCCGCACCGCCTTGTAGGGGCGACCAGTGAGCGGCTTTAATTCGCCATTCACCGTCTTCCTTTACAAATGCTTGGGTCACACGCGTACGGTAATTCGGCACCGCAGGCAGGCCTTTGGGCTTCATGTTGGCCTCTTGATAGTAGTGTGCAATTGCGGCTTGACCTTCAACGAGCACCACAACTTCAATGTGTTTTACCGAGCCCGAAAACGCATCGAAGTCTGCGCTATCGCTGTTTCGCGTTAAGCGATTGAGTAATCCACCGCTTGAGAAAAACTCCATGGATCCTGATTTAGAAATACGCATCGGATCTTGTGAAAGCTTCTGATTACTGTAGGCAATGTTGCTTTTAACCACGTCCTGAATTTCTTGTGCTGTGTCAGCCCAAGCGGTCCCGGTCGACGCCATCAGTGCAACTGCGGTGCTACAAAGTAGAGTTCTCATTTTGTACTCCTGGTTAGTTAAAAGACGGTCACAGGGGCTCGGTGCGGCCAGACTGCTTCTTTGGAGTGTAGACCTGCGAGAAGCAAACGCGAGTTTAATGTTGCGGCATTAACGATCGATGCGCGTGCGACCCCAAGCCGAGCGGCTTACTCAACAGAGCTTCGAATAATCTTTAGATCTTTAGTGATGACAGAGCCAATAGCCGCGTGAGAGACGTTAGATCGCGGAATACCCAGTTGAGAAGCGATGGATTCAGCCGCTGCAATACCGGTGCAGTGCCCGCCCATCATGAGTTCAAGACCCGAGTCTTGAAGCCAATTTGCTGTCCGATTAATGACGTTACTGCTCGCGCGCCACAGGTGGAAGCCCCCTACGATCGAGTACACCGGGGCGTCTATGACCTTCTGAAGCGCCTTGCCCGTGTTAATAAGACCCGAGTGTCCACAGCCTGAAGTCATGAGCCAACCTTTTTCCGTCAAATACCCCAGCGACTGATCGTCCTTAATCGTATCGGGCAGTAGGCCTTCGTCGGTCTCTATAAACAGCCCCTTGGGACCGTTGTAGGATTCAACCAGTCTAGGAACAGGGCCCGTCAACCATAGTGCGGGGGCTATCTCGGTTGGGCCATCGACTTCAATGAAGCGGATGCCACGCTTCTCCGCCTCGGTCTTAAAGACCGTCGCGGAGGCAAAGAGCCCCGGGCCCACTTGTTCACCTTCGCGGGTCAGTCGCTGATCAAAAAAGCCGCGTGCAATGTAAACCTCGGACAAGGCCTTGGGATTAATTTTGCCAAAGTAGTCTCTAAGCACCAGTAAGCCGCCGGTATGGTCACTGTGGAAGTGACTCAAAACGACTTTTTCCGTATTCGATAGATCAACCCCGAGGTGCTGAACATTGTGCAGCACTGTGTCGCTCTTAAAACCCGTATCAAAAAGCACTGAGTCTTTTTCACCCTCAAAAAAAGCTGAGAAGCTCCACTCACCCAGACCGCCGTAGTCAGAAATGTTAGTGGCGAGAACGGTTATTTTGTAAGGATTTGCCAGAGCGGCGCTCGAGAAAATGAGTGCCAGCAAAGCGCCAGCACATCGAGTCAATAGAGGGCTAAAAAAGCGGGCTTTGGTGAGATATTTCATGGCGATATCGGACCTCTTTATCACGCCTTACTTGTTGTCGCAGTATTGTGCTGCGATGGGCGCCTTGTGGTGGTTCATTGACTATGACTGATCAGAGGCACCGGCCAGCCTGTTGGGACGTCTCGCTACTCAACGGGCACAGGTTCTGCAATCAGCTGTTGCTTACGATATACATTTTCAGACTGCAAAAACTTTAATCTCAACTGTCCCTCTTCGCGGACAAAAAAGGCGCTCTCAAGCCAGAAATTGTCTTGTTGTGTCAGTTGGGCGCTTTGGTTTAAGTCGGGATAAACGAACACCCCCGTATTGTGGTAGTGGATGTGTGCAGCGTTTTCGTCGGCCCAGACGCTGTGATTGCTCAGCTGCCACTGCGTTGATACCCAGTCGCTGTAATTGGCTGATTCAAGAAAGCGTTTAAACTCGTCTAAGGTAAACTCCTGCCCCATTTCAAAGATCACAAAGTCATCGGTCACCACCTTTTCAAGTGAGCCGTCACCATATCGGTCAACACCTAACGCATCGAAAAATGAGCGCAATGCGTCAATCGCCTCTTGTGAACGTTCCTCAGCGGCGATTGGCGTGGCGATTAATATCCATGTCAAAAATACAGTTGTTGAGAAACGAGTGATTGACTGAAACATGTCACGGTCCTTGAAAATCAATGCGGTGCCTGAGCGCTTGGCGGTCTACCCTCAACACTAGTAGGCGGAAGAGCCCATGTCTAACCGATTTTTTCGAAAAATCGACGATCAATAATTTCTTCTGCCTCTATAAAAGCACGTGGTATACAGACGGTCGCTAACCCTGTTTGAAAAATTAGAGGAGATTGAGATGAGGCTTTTACGACAATTTACCGCGGCGATGTGTGTACTCGCGGTGACCTCGGTAACTGCGATTGCACAAGACCTACCGGCGCTGTCGACTGATGTCCCGAAAATGACGACCCAGCAGTTTGATGCGCTTCTACAGACGCTCAAGCGCTGGGGCGAGTTTGGCGCAGAAGATCAGGTGGGTGCGATTAACCTGATCACTGCTGCAAAGCGCGTCCAAGCAGCGAAAGAGGTGAAATCCGGAGTATCGGTTAGCCTTGCTAATCCTATTAGTAAGACAGCGACCGGTGATTTTATCGTCCCTCTTGAACACCAAACATTTGTGTTCCCCCCGCTCGCAGGGCCGGACAGTCCAGAGATGGCAGCGGGTGACGTCTTTACCATTAACTATCATGGCGCGTTGCACAGCCACATGGACGGTGTTGCGCACTTCGGTTGGAACGGACAGCTTTACAACGGCTTTCCTTTTGAGCCGACAGACACTGGGTTTCCCCACGTGGGGCTTGAGCACATTGCAAAAAAAGGAATATTTACACGCGGTGTCTTAGTGGATCTTCCCGCACTGTATGGAATCGCTGCTTTAGATCCCGGCACGGTTATTACCATTGATCATTTGAATGCATGGGAAAAGGCAACTGGTGTGACGGTATCGGCGGGTGATGTTGTGCTGGTTAGGACTGGGCGCTGGACTCTCGCGGAAAAAATGGGCGGATTTAACCCACTTGAAAAGACCGCGGGTCTGCATGCCTCTACCGGTGCTTGGCTGAAGCAGCGTGGTGTGGCTGCAATTGGTTGTGACGCAATAAGTGACGTAGTTCCGGGGGGCGTAGACGGGGTATTCAATCCAGTTCATGTCATTACCAACTACGCACTCGGCATGCCCCTCTTCGACCACTTGCAGTTGGATGAATTAGCGACGATCGCACAGAGCAAAGGTCGCCATACATTTCTGTTCACCGCGAATCCGCTTCACATCGAGGGCGCAACGGGTTCCCCACTAAGTCCAGTGGCTGTCTTTTGATCAGGTCAGCATCGGGTTTTGGAGCGCCTCATATGATGGCTCTATTAACAAGGTTGGGCTTGGTTTTGGTGTTGGCATTGAGTCCAGCTTTAACCGCGCAGGCTAATACGAGTCACACGCGCGCCGTAATGGTGCCTGACTCCGGCACTTACTCGCGTACAATTTCAACTCAGAGTCCCAACGCGCAGAATTTCTTTGATCAGGGTCTGCGTCTTGCTTGGGGCTTTTACTTTCCCGAGTCGATCGCGTCCTACCAGCAGGCGTCACTGTTTGATCCTGACCATCCGATGCCGTATTGGGGCATTGCACATGCGGCGGGTCCAAACCCCAACTCGCGTTACGCACAGATGCCCGACGATCCTCAGGGTGCGGGTTTGGCCGCAATTGAGGCAGCATTGGCACGGATTGATCGCGCAACACCGATGGAGGCAGCGTTAATTCGTGCGCTCTACGTGTTTTATGACGCGGACAGTATTCCGGATCCCGGTGAGCGAGATCGTGCATACCTTGCCCAAATGCGTGCGCTGAATAAAAAGTATCCCAACGATCCCGACGTCACAGCGCTTTACGCGGGCAGCTTTATGTCGATTAGGCGCTGGGATTATTGGGACAAGCGCGGTCAGGCAAAAGGCGAAACACTGGCGGTGGCTGAGGCGTTAGAGCATGTGATTAACCAAGGTGGAGTGCATCCGGGTGTTTACCATCTTCACATTCACCTCATTGAAGCCTCGCTTGAACCGGAGCGCGCCATGGTTTCGGCAGACGCACTCGAGGCAACACTCCCCATTGGTGGACATGTGGTCCACATGCCTGCACACATTTTTGTCCGTGTCGGTGACTACCAGAGAGCCATCGATAACAACCTCAGATCACTGGCCGTAGATAAGCGTTTTGCTGAGCACTGGGGGGAGCTGCCGTTACCCACCATTGGCACTTATCCGTTATCGCACAAAATTCACGCCGGACATGCGCTGGACTTTGTGCGTTACGCAGCAACGATGCAGGGCAGTTCTGAACTGGCCATCAGGTCCGCCAAGCAGATGGCGGCAGCGATGAAGTTGCACGGAACCCCCATGGGCCGGATGCAGAAGCGCCTTGCTGCACCGTGGGTAACGCTGAAAATATTTGGACAGTGGGATGAATTGCTGGCAGTTGAGCCGCTTCAAAAGTCGACTCCCTACCTGGCCGGTGTTCTCGCTTATGTTCAGGGCAGTGCTCACGCGGCGAAGGGGTCGCTGGAGGACGCTGAAAAGCAACTGGCAGAGATCTATTTGATTGCCGCGTCACCCGACGTCTCCGTCAACCGAGCAGGTGCAACGGCAACCGCGGAGCTTCTGGCCCTTGCAGCACATGCACTCGATGGCGAAATTAAGATGGCGAGAGGCGATCTTACGGGCGCAATTGAGGCCTTCGAAAAAGGGGTGGCGTTAGAGGACACCAACAACTACACCGAACCTCCTGACTGGCCTCAGTCGATGCGGCTTTACTTGGGAACGGCGTTGCTGGCTGCGCAGCGCTTTGAGGAGGCCGAAGCTGTTTTCAGGCGGGACCTGGTCTGGCATCAAAATAACGGCTGGTCGCTGTTTGGTTTAATGAAGGCACTCGAGGCGCAGGGGCGGGCAATGGACGCCGCTATGATTCAAGAACAATGGTCTTCGGTTTGGTCACATGCGGATGTAGCGCTATCGATGCCGGTTATTCTCTGAAACGACAATGCGGAGTGATGGGCCAAGCCTGTCGTCGCGCATCCACCAAACCGCAGGGCGCGCGAAAAAGCCTTGGCCCTGCAGGTTTTGATAGTCAGCGCTCACTATTCTAGCGGGCGCGGGCTGCTCCTCACTGCGGTGAGCCCACTATTTAGAGCCTACTTAGTGATCGAATGAGAGAAATGAAATACGGGTAAGCACTGTGGTGGACAATGTTAAGTGGTGTGTAGTTTTCTTTATGAGTTAACGCCACATGGTTTGAAAAAAGACCGAATAATCAAAAGAGAACAGTACTCAGGAAGGGTTTAGTGATGCGTTACGCAGTGTCGAGCTTCTGTTGGATTCTATTGTGTTGTTTTATTGCGCAGGTAAACGCCAGTGATCTCGAACCGCCCAATATGACGTTTATACCGCTTGATGTTTCGAAGTCAGAGGGCGAAAACACCGAGCAGTGGTCATTCAATGGTGCTGAGTGGTGGCTGCGGAATACAAACCTCCCAAGTGTGTCGGTCTACCCTGCGACAAACGACAGCCCAACGGGCGCGGCCGTACTGGTCATACCCGGAGGCGGTTTTCAATTTGTCTCGATGTCGAATGAGGGCTGGCCTATTGCACAGCGACTTGCAGCTCAAGGTATAACGGCCGTCGTTTTGAAGTACAGAACGGCCCCAACACCCAGAAATGACGATGATTTCTTTGAATTCATGGGACGATTATTTTCGGGGCGAATTGATCCTGAATCGTTGAGGGAGCAACGCGCGCGTGCTGTGTCAGTGGCTAAAGCTGATGCTCAACTTGCCTTGGCATGGATCAAGGAAAATGCTGCGCAGTACGCAATCGATTCATCCCGAGTCGGTATGTTGGGTTTTTCGGCAGGTGCGATGACCGCAATGGCCGTTGTGCTCGATCCGGACGGCGGTGACCCACCGGCTTTTCTGGGGGCTATTTATGGCGACCTGGGTTCAGTTGCCCCACCGAAAGACCCAATGCCGCTCTTTGTGGCCATTGCATCTGACGACCCGTTATTGGGGCATCAAAGCTTTGGATTAATTGAGGACTGGCACGGCGCTGGCGGTTCAACAGAACTGCATTGGTATCAGGGAGGCGGTCATGGTTTTGGCAGTTTCTCAAAAGGAACGACGAGTGATCGGTGGTTTGATCAGTTTATAGCGTGGTTGATCGCAGAGGGCTTTACGACCCAGGCGATGTAATTGTTCCGTGGATTCGCTGCGCTCATAGCGCAATATTGCCCGGGATAAACGCCTGAGGCGTTCTTGAAGCTGGTGTGGTGTCACGCAGCAGTAAGAATCCCCCGATAGCACTATTCGATACGAGGCTCACAGATGCGCCGAATCAAGGCTGTTTTTTGAACCGCTAAAGCGACGCTTGCTCCCTTATTAGGGTAAAAAAGGAAATCGAATACTGATTAAGAGGCTTTATTTCATTGCGGCTTGTTATCCTTGGGCCTCAACGAATGTCGAAGGAGCACATTAATGCTGCGAAAAGGTTTGGCAACCGTTCTTATCGGGCTGCTCGGGAGCACATTTTATTCATACCCCTTGTTAGCAGATTCACAGTTCGAATCGGTCACAAAAAACGAGGCGTTCAGGGCACAACTTAATTTGCCTAAAGGCGCGGCGTTTGCGGCGTTAGAGCAGGGGTACACCTACTACCGAACGGCGAATATTAAGAATTGTGAAACGCCCGATGTGCTGGTTCATGGGTTTTCTGTGCCATCCTATATATGGGATCCGACCTTCGACTTCCTGGCATCAAAGGGTCGCTGTGTTGTGACGCTGGACCTTTATGGACGGGGTTTTTCAGATAACCCAGATGCTGAATACACCGACACGCTTTTTGCTCGCCAAGTGCTCGAATTGCTTGACCACTTAGGTCTGGAGAAGGCGTCATTGTTTGGACTCTCCAATGGTGGGCGCGTCGTCAGCCAGGTGGCTGGAATGGCGCCTCTGCGGGTAGAGCGCCTGATCTACGTCGCCTCCTCAGGCTTTGGTGATGCGCGCCGAGCGGATGATACTCGCGTTACCAAGACCGAGATCGCCGACCTCATTGCCCAGTACCCCGACCTTCCCTCGGGACAACTGTCCGACTTCAAAGACCCGTCACAATTTCAAGATTGGGACGATCAGTATGCGGCGTTACTGGCTTACAAGGGTTTCGCCCGAGCGCTGATCTCGACGCGAAAGAATCACGACTCAACGGAGCTCGATCGCATTCATGCGATGCTTCAATACTCCGATATTCCTGTCGTGACCATTTGGGGTGACAGCGATACCGTCGTGGTTTATGAGCGCTTTGCCGAGAAGATAGCGCGGCTACTGCCCAAGCGAGTTGAATACTTCGTTCCTGATTCGGGCCACTTACCTCATATGGAAAATCGGATCGTTTTCGAGGCAATTCTTGAGAAAAGTCTTGGGTTGTAACGCCGCCTTTGTGCCTAAGGCGTGTAGGCGCCGACCGGGCGCAGTCATTAAAAAATTCGAGGTCGCAGACCATGATTAATACGACTCATTTATACCGGTGTGTGATCAGCAGGGTGATCTTTGCTGCGGCCGCCTCGTGTTTGCCGGTATTGGCTGATGAATCCAGCTCATCAAAGCCCATCGCCTTTGTTGGTGGGCAACTGCTCGATGGCTATGAAGCTCCGGCTATTGCAGACGGTGTCATTGTTTTTACGGACGGCGTTATCACGCGGGCAGGGGCGATGAGCGATGTCGATATCCCTGAGGACGCTGAGATTATTGATGTGGGTGGACACACGATCCTTCCGGGTCTCATCGATAACCATGTGCATGTTGACCTTATTGGTCATGGCTCTTACGAGCGCTATTACGAATTTTTGGGTGGTACTGAGCGCTTACTCGATGTCATGCCCATTGCGGCCAAGCAAATGCTGCGTGCGGGGGTGACCACGGCGCTTGATCTCGGCGCTCCGTTTGAAATTCTGACCTTGCGTGAACGCATTGAGGGCGGGTTGATTCCTGGACCTGAATTACTGATCTCTGGGCCTTGGATTACGCGCGTTCAATACGACACGATTCCTGACAGTTACGAGGTGGTGGTCACGTCGCCTCAAGAGGCGGCACAAAAGACGCTGGAATTAATTGATCGCGGCTCGGACGTCATTAAGACGTGGGAGGGCCTCACGCAGGAGGATTATATTGCTGTTGTAAACGCCGCGCATTCGCGGGGTGTCAAAGTACATGCCCATTTGTACGCGCCTCGAGCTATCGAAATGGCGATGAATGCCGGTGTCGATGTTTTTCAACACGTTGGTTCGGCGGGGAACCCGCCTTACGACGAAACACTGATTAATACGATTGCGCATCGTGAAATTCCAATCGTTCAAACCATATCCCACAGGGTTTGGGTTTACCCGTCAACACAGGCGTTTCCTTCACGACTGAGCCGAGCGGAATACCGTGCGGACATGCCTGACGACATTTACCAAGAGTTTATCGCCTCATTTGAGAACTTCCATCAGCTACCGTATTTCCGTAATGCGGCCACAGAGATACGGAACTCGACGCAGTCGGCCGGACAATTTATCCGCGCGGGTGCTCGTATAGGCGTGGGTACCGATGCCGCAAGTCCATTAAATATGCATTTGGAAGCGATGTGGCGTGAAATGTCGGCTCTCGTCGACAGTGGTATGACACCGCTGCAAGTCATTTCAGCGGCCACTAAAACGAATGCAGAAATACTGGGGTTGTTTGGAGATCGAGGCAGCCTTGAGGTCGGCAAGCGAGCCGACATACTCATTGTCCAGGGTAATCCCCTCGAAGACATTAGCACCCTCGGGAACGTAGCCGTTGTCGTGAAACAGGGCGAACTTTGGTTTACCGAAGGCAGCACCGTAGCGCCTGCAACCCGCGCTAACTTCTTCGGCGGCGGGTCACGCTAAGGCGCCTTAGGCTAAATACTAATATCGTCCCGGTTGTAATCGTGCAGGTCGAGACGCGCTGCTTCATCCCAGACAAACGATAAGTTTTTGTCTTCAAAAGGTTGATATTGGTACGGCTGCTCGTCGGTAAAACGCGACTGACGCGCGGCAATCGCGTAACCCAAGACCCGTGATCGACGAGCAATAATATCCTCGTCAAACACTTGCGCGTCACTGTGAATTCCACCCCCTTTGACACCCAGCACTGAAGAGCGCTTATGGAAGCCAAAGTTGACTGTAAGCCGCGGTTCAAAGCCGCTGTTGGGGAAGGACCCGTGCAGCGCTTGGCGGTTGCATATCACCACGTCCCCGCGATCGCAGACAAGCGGTACGGCGCCGTCTATTCGCTCGCTTTGTGACTGACTGACGAGGTCACTGATGTCGATTTTCCCCAGTTTGTGGCTGCCAGGAAGGACCCACACACCATTAACCGCCGTACTCCCGTAGAGTTGAGCCATGAAGTTAAAACCGTGAATATTTTCATCAAAGTCGGGGCTGTCCCAGTGTGTGACGCCGTCTTGGTGCCAAGAGACGGCCGCACCAATTCCCGG
The DNA here is from genome assembly GCA_018666295.1 of Halieaceae bacterium. Taxonomy (GTDB): domain Bacteria; phylum Pseudomonadota; class Gammaproteobacteria; order Pseudomonadales; family Halieaceae; genus Luminiphilus. Next base: position 2,796 of record JABIZW010000250.1, on the reverse strand, counting down.
TTCCTTAATGAACAAGGCTTCATTGAACGGTGTGAAGTCTTTGCCGTTAATCGTCTCAGCAACCTTCAGAAGCTGGGGATGCGCATAGGTGCGAAGGCAGGCATCGGAGAAGCGCAGTGAGCCTAAAAGTATGAACGGAGAGGCGGCGGGGGTCTCTGAACCGGCCTCGGGCTCGAACATTTTCACTTGGTGCCGCCCGTTAGCCAGTTGCGTTCCGCCCAGTGGGTCGCCTAAGGGTTTTGACCAGATCAAGTGCGGTGTTTGTGAGTTGCTGCCCAGTGCTGGGTTACCTTGCGCATCGACTGCGCTGTCGGGAGACGTGGGAAATGAGGCCTTCATGGCGATCATGTCGGCTTCTATATCCTGACACTCCTCTTCAGCCAAGACGCCGGTGAAAACATAAAACCCAACTGTCGAATAGGCATCGAGAATGTGTTGTGCAAGGCGTCCAGTGTCATCAAACTCGATGGGTCCGCGGTTTCCAAGCGCCAGGGCGCTACGCTGACCTTCGATTAAGTAGTCACGCATTGCATCAGCCTGTTCGCCGTAGCGGGCGGCGCAAGCGTCGATGGATTTAGAGATATCGTGCATCGTGGTCTCCAATTGTATGTCGGTTCTGGACGCCAAAGCAGTCGATCTGTGTCGCCCGTATTGATCTCTTAGCGGTCTATCTACTCGCCGCTCAGTTCTTCATAAAGGTGTTTGTGAAAACGCACTATTGCCTGCTCAAAGAGACCAAACGTTAAGTGCGAGTTGGCAGATGTCGTGACGGTTTCCTGTATGTCTCTTGCTGCTGCGCGGTCTTCTTCTTGGCCCGATTGATTGACGAAGTCAACATCCTTCATGGCCGCCTCATGGCTAATTTCTTTACCCGATGTGGCTCTGTGCTTAATGTAATAAGAGAACATTTGTGTGCGGGTGGGCGACAATGGCTCGATAATCGTGACGCTGGTGTGTTTCGATAAAACGGACACACTGACGTTAGGGAATAGGTGGTACACCAGTGTTGCGAAGCCCTCTATCTTGCGCTCATTGACGGCGACCGTGCGTAAGTTTTCGATGCGTTTGAACGGGTATACGACACGCGAGTTTTGACCAAAGGACTCGATGACGTTGATGTTATCCAGTCCAAACGGGTAGAAGCTCTCGCGGTGCAATGACTTGATGTGGTAACCCTCAAGCAGGGTCTCGGTCAGCAGCTTCCAATTGGCCTCATCCACCGTATTACTCTGATGGATCAGAGGTTGTGTTGAATCGAAAAAGTCCAGCGCAGTGTCTAGCGTGTTCAGCTTTGGACTTCCCTCCTGCTGTACGTAGACCAGCCCTCCCTTCTCGAGTGCAAACAGCTCTTTGAGACCCGCAGTCTCTTGCTCTAAGTCAGGAAATGCAGATGCACCGGGAACGCCGCGAAGTGTGCCATCTAAATTATAAGTCCAGCCGTGGTACGGGCAGGAGAATGTGCGCGCACACCCCTCACCTGAGGCGACTTTCATCCCGCGATGGCGGCAGGCATTAATAAATGCGCGCACCCTCAAGTCGTTGTCTCGGACCACAAGGAGTGGTGTGCCCGCCGCGGTACGAGACACGAAGCTGCCCGCCTCAGGAATGGCCGCCGATGGACAAAACACGACAGGACGCTCGCGTAAGAGCGTCATTTCTTGCTCGTAGCGTTTCTGGCTTACGTAGTGCTCAACGGGTTCATGCCACTGCGAGTGACCCAGGTCTGTTGTCCGGTTATCGATGTGCTCAAACACGCGATCGATGACGGCGTTATGAGATCGGAGTCCTACTGTGTTGTTATCCATGGCGTTTGGCTTACTCTCCTCGATTGATCGGTGCGGACTATCGTCTTGTGTTGGTAAGGCCGATAGCCGCTAGGTGCGCATCATCGGCGATAGTTCGTGTCATGCTGCCCCATGTAGTACTCCACTTAACCATTTGAGGTCCTCTGCGGATTGAGCGATCAATCCCGTTCCTTGGTCTTACGACGGATCAGCGAGTTTGAGCAGTTGCTTGCCGTGGTTCTCGCCCGTATAGAGGCGACGCAGCGTGCTCGGGATGTTCTCGAAACCTTCCTGCACATCGACTTGGAACTGTAAGTCTCCAGACATTACCCAGCCTAGAAGATCTTGAATCGCTTCCATCGCTCGGGGCATGTAGTCGAGAATAATGAACCCCTCCATGCGACTGCGATTCGTCACTAGGTTCATTAAGTTTGAGGGTCCAGGAATAGGCGCTTCGGCGTTGTAGCCTGAAATGCCGCCACAGAGGACCACACGTGAATACAAGTCCAAATGGTTCAGGGCGGCCTCGAGTGTCTCTCCACCGACATTATCGAAAAATACGTTCCACTTGTTAGGACAAGCGGCTGCAATCTGACTGTCAAGGTCGCCCTGTTTGTAGTCAATCACGGCGTCGAGACCAGCGACTTCGGTTAGCCACCGGCATTTCTCTGGACCACCGGCGATACCGACGACCCGGCATCCTTTAATCTTGGCAATTTGACTTGCAACAGAGCCGGTTGCGCCCGCGGCACCCGAGACAAGGACGGTATCACCCGCTTGAGGCTGTCCGAGCTCGAGTAATCCAAAATACGCGGTAATGCCCGTGAGGCCGATGACTGAGAGCATCATCTCTGGTGTCACGCCTTCAGGAATTTTGGTGACCCCGGTGACGCCCTCGCCCGGGGTAACCACGGTGTAGTCTTGCCAGCCACCCATAGTTTGCACCAGGTCTCCCTCAGCGAAATCACCGTGGTTTGACTGGACGATTTGGGCGACGGTTCCAGAGCGCATG
>JABIZW010000097.1 GCA_018666295.1 Halieaceae bacterium | reverse complement strand
CTTCTCGGGTCGATTGAGGCCTTAAAACGCCGATTTTACATTACGTTTTAGCACGTCAATAACACCTTAAAACGTCGGATATCGCTCACGCATGACGGCTCCTGCGTCACAGTTACAGCCTAGTTTTGGTTTGAAGCAGCCCTGCTTTTAGCGCATTTTTTGTTGTAAACACTCGCTTAGAGGGGAAATTTAAAAAAAAACAGAGCGGCGCATTGCAATTACTAATGCGAATCATTATCATTTGCGATATCAACAAGAGATTATTGTCAATGAACCCGCTAAAAGTAATGCCCTTGGTCGTCTCCGCACTCGTGCTTAACCCCGCATATGCCCAGACGGGCTCAACAAAAGACCGCGATGTGGCCAGTGCGTCGATCGAAGAGGTAGTGGTTTCTGCGCAGTACCTTTACTCGGATACCATCAACGCACTCAAGACGCCTACGCCGATCTTAAATGTCCCTCAGAGTCTGAGTATTGTCTCCGCCAAGGATATCCGTGCGCGAGGCTTTAATAGCATTAGCGAGGTGGTCAATTACCTCCCGGGTGTGACGACGTCGCAAGGGGAGGGGCATCGAGATGCAGTGATTTTCCGGGGCGTTCGCTCAACAGCGGACTTTTACATCGACGGGATGCGCGACGACGTGCAGTACTACCGGCCCCTCTACAACCTGGCGCAAGTCGAGGTTCTCAGAGGCCCTAACGCACTATTATTTGGTCGTGGCGGCACGGGTGGCGTACTGAATCGCGTCACGAAAAAAGCGCAACTCGACCAAGGTTTCACGAGGTCGCAGCTCAGTGTGGACAGTCTCGGCGAGTTGGGTGGCCAGATCGACCACAATAGGGTGATCAGTGATTCGGTCGCATTGCGAATCAACGCCATGGTTGAGCGGCTTGGTAATCACCGTGACTTTTACGACGGTGACCGAGTGGGTGTGAATCCAACCTTGCACATTGAGTCAGGCGACAGTGTGATTGATCTGTCATACGAGTACATTGATCACCAACGATTTATTGATCGCGGAATCCCCACCGGAGCTGACGGTCGCCCTGTGAAAGCCTTTGAGAAAATTGTATTTGGGGACCCCGATGTAAATACCACAGCGCTAAAAGCCCACCTGTGGCGAGCGTCAGTGCAACACTCGTTCTCAGATACGCTCAAAGGTAATATCGCGGCGTTTTACGGCGACTACGACAAGCCCTACCAAAACTTTTATGCCGCCGCGTACGATCAGGCACAAACACCGGATGAAGTGACGCTCGACGGTTACGTCGACACAACGCAACGGCAAAACTCGATTTTATCGGCTAACTTGGTCGGCGAGTCTGAATTCGCCGGTATGCAGCACACGCTTCTGGCGGGCGTCGAATTCATCGACACATCAAGTGACCAAGACCGCTGGAATTCCTTTTGGGACACCACCGACGATGATAAAGAAACGTTCTCGTTGACTCGAAATCTGGGGCTTGAAGGCGGGGTTGGGCTGAATGCGCTGGGCAATGTCGCCACGAATAGCTTCGATCGCGACATCAATGATGACACTGACGTCTCGATTGACGTGACCTCGGTATACCTTCAGGACGAGTTAACGCTCACCGACTACCTACAAGTGGTTGTGGGACTGCGCTACGACAGTTTTGACATTAAAGTATTCAATGCACTCGCCGATGAAACGCGATCGCGTAAGGACAGCGAAGTTTCGCCACGGTTTGGAGTCGTTTATAAGCCCATAGACGCAATTTCGATTTACGCCAGCTACAGTGAGTCTTTTTTGCCCCGCAGCGGCGAGCAATTTGCCAACATAAACGGCAGTAACGACGAGCTCGCGCCAAACACGTTTGGTAACCGCGAGGTCGGCGTTAAATATGACTTTGCATCGGGTCTTAGCTTCACCGCGGCTTTGTTTGAGATAGAGCAGCGTTCCCCGCAAGTGGCCGACAACGACCCGGCGACGCTCGATGTGATTGAGTCGGAAATTGACGGTTTTGAGCTTCAGCTTCAAGGGCGAGTCAACGCGTTATGGAGCGTGTCGGCGGGCTACAGTTCGCTCGACGGGGAACAAGTCAATCGTCAAGGCCGAACGGGGCTCACGCCGCGAGAGCTCCCCGATTCGATGTTCTCAATCTGGAACCAATTTACGCTTTCTGACGACTTAAGCTTAGGCCTTGGACTGACGCATCAAAGCGAGAGCTTTATTAACAACAGCAATTCGGCGATCTTACCCAGTTACACCCGAATCGACGCGTCGGCGCGCTATCGCCTGTCAGAGAGCACGGTAATTCAGCTCAATGTTGAAAACGCGACGGATGAGCTGTATTTCCCCAACGCACACAGCACGCACCAAGTGTCTGTCGGTGCGCCGATTAATGTGAGATTTGCGATTAATACGACCTTCTAGCGTTGGTTCAACGCTTTACTCACCTGTAAAAAGCGCCTCATTGAGGCGCTTTTTTTATGGCTCAATGAGGCCGTCAGCCTCTTGTGTGCTAACACCCACGGCCGCGGCGATGTCGTTGGGAATGAGCAAGGTCAGTGAGTAATGTGCCAGTTTCCACTCGCCATTGATGCGTTGAACGACACCGGTCCCGCGACAGTGGCCGAGTTTTTTGTTCAATAAGATTTCATCAAACCAGCGCGTGTCACCGTCGCCCTCGACGTTGCGCTCAATTACGGTGTAAGACCATCCGTGACCGTCGGCGAAGGCAGGTGCCGCGTATTGTTTAAACGCGTCAATGGTCCAGCGCTCGGTTTTATCAGTGCCCATGAACACGGCAGTGGGTGTGTAGCGATCAAAATAGGATTGAAATTCACCCCTGTCTGCATCCCGATGGAGGCCATCGATGAGCGTGTTGATGGCCTGCGTTTCAGGGGTTGCCGTGGCCCAGGAAGACAGTATCGTCAGACCCGTTAAGAGGGCTGCGATCACCTTTGGCGCCCGCCTCCTGGACTGACACACGGAATGGTCGTTGGATCTCTGCATACACGTCACCTTAGTGATTTAAAGTCTCACCCTGTTCTGCGGCGTCAATGTGCCCCGATATTAAACCGATAATTTGAGGATGGAGCGCCTCCGGCAAGTTATGGCCCATACCCTCGACTAGCACGAAGCGAGCCCCTTCGACTTGTTCGGCTGTGTGGATGCCGTGCTCAGGTGGTACCAAGGGATCCTCTGATCCATGAATCACCAGCGTCGGTGAGGTGATGGTGCCAACTTCCTCTGTGCGATCGCCTGACTTAAAAATAGCCATGAGGTGTCGCTCCATCGATTCGGGATAAAACCCGCGATCCCGCATGCGTTGCTCGCGCGAAGTTTCAGCGTCGCCTTCCGCCAAGTCCCTCAAGTTACCTTCTGCGTTGGCAGTGGGCGGCGGCAAGTGCGGTGCAAACGTGGTCGACATGATCGACGTGAGACTAACAACGCGCTCGGGGAATCGAGCCGCTAGGACCTGCGCGATCATGCCGCCCATCGATGCACCGGCGACATGGACACGTTGATAACCGGCGGTATCCAAGACGGCAATACTGTCTTGGGCCATTTCGGCGAGTGAGTAGGGCGCATCCACTGACAATCCCAATTTGTATTTGAGTAACTGCCACCATAGCGTGGGTTGCCCCCACGCTGAGAAAAAGTCCGATTCACCGGTGTCACGGTTATCGATCACAATCACTTCGATGCCCTTTGATTCCAAGGCG
>JABIZW010000205.1 GCA_018666295.1 Halieaceae bacterium | reverse complement strand
CGTTACCCCAAAACGTCTGCACAAAACCCGCATAAAACAACATTCCCGCGACAATGATCGTAAAAAGGTGAGGCATTTGTTTTTCCTAAGGTGCACACGCACCACGCTATAACCAGTCATCGAGGGGTGCAGTCAGCGCAGACTGAGCATTGCCAGTATTAACCACGCCGACCGGCTCTACGAGCAGTAGTTTCGCTTCGGCGGCGGCGCGAGGACGATGCAAACAGCCTTTGGGCACGACGACCATTTCTCCTGCATTGAGCGTGACGGAGCCTTCCTTAAAGTCGATGATCAGCGAGCCTTCAAGCACTATAAACGTTTCATCAGTATCGGTGTGCTCATGCCAGACAAACTCTCCCTGAAGGCGCACGAGCTTAAACTGGTAGTCATTCATTTGAGCAATGACTTTGGGGGTCCATTGCTCATTAAACAACGCGAACTTTTCAGTGAAGTTAACGGGTAGGGGAGTCTGGCTATTCATAATTGGCCTTCGATTTTACGCGAGCACTTAATTTGCTGGTTCCAAGTTGACTTTGCCAGCGCATAAACCGCTTTATCGTCTGACGCGTTGTGACTAAAGATTGCACCGCGCTTGGTCACTGCGGCAATTGATCGACTGTTTTCTGGACCAATATCAAAAAAACCGTATCGAAATAGTTAAAGCTCAGCGCCAACAAGGCGCCTTTGATCTCAGCATTTGCACCCGTGTCCCATAAGAACCTCGCTAAGAACGGAAAACCAATACGAATACTCGCGGCCTCCGCATCGAGCCCATAAAAGCGTGTGGACCCAATAATGCATTGCGATGGTTTTTCGAGAATCGAGTAGCAACCCAAGCTGTTAAGCAAAACAGCGTTAAAAAAAACCAAACTTCCCGCGCTGCTATCGATCTCGCTCAGAGTGCTGCGCCCACACAAACGGGTCTGCGGCAATTGCGTATAACGATTCGAAATCGTCTTTCGTGGTTGGAGAGAGTAGGAAGTGCGACGTCTCGATCGGGGCCTTGAACACATGGGTATTCAATGTCCTAGCCCTCTCAACATACTAAGGGGTTACGTATCATGCAGCTCAGCAATGAGTGCGGCGGCCTCTGCTCTAATTGAAGTCACGTCAGGACCGATTAGCGTTATATGACCCAACTTTCTACCCGGCCGGAACCCTTTACCGTACGTTTGAATCAGGGTGCGAATGGGCCCTTCGGGCATTCGGCGCGGTAATGCATCGCCCAGCAGATTGACCATGGCCGCCGCCTCAGTGAAGACCGGATTCCTCACAGCCTCACCCATGACGCAACCGACATGTTGCGTAAACTGATCAGCGCCCAAGGCCCCTATGGTCCAATGACCGGTGTTGTGAACGCGCGGTGCGATTTCATTAACGATCAATCGTCCCTCAGTGACGAAAAACTCCACCGCCAAAACACCCACATAGTTCATTGCGTCCACCAGGCGGTTGGCGTAATCAATGGCTTGCTCAGCCATCTCTGGCGCGATGCCCGACGGAACATAGCTGCCTATCAAAATACCGTCACGCATCGCGTTTTCAGTCATGGGATAGCATGCGGTGTGGCCGTTTTGATCACGGCCAATGACAATGGCGTACTCGGTCTCGATGGCGATCTCCGCTTCAGCAATGACAGGGTAGGCGTCTACCGGAATCGTATTCAGCGACTGGCTGTTAACGCGCCACTGACCGCCGCCATCATAGCCTCCCAACGTGCGTTTACAGCGCATATGAGCACTGGGTAAGGCGGCAAGCGCATTGTCCAACTCGCCCGGTGTTTCAACCAGGCGCCAGGGTGACGTAGGAATATTGAGCTGATCGAGCATCGCTTTTTGCGTGTCACGCTCGCGCAGTACCACTAAAGCCTCGTAATTCGGTGCAAGTCCAATCTCAGCTGCACGCCTCAGCATTGCATCGGGCAGGCTCTCACGCTCAACGGTAATCGCATCGCACTCAGCGAGGAACGCGTCTAATTGATCAGGAAAATAAATCGAACCCAAGCCTTCAACCACTGGAGTCTCGTCGACGCAAAGGTAGGACACACGGTAGCCGAGCCTGTTCGCCGCCTCGCCTAACATTTGGCTCAACTGACCACAGCCGATGATGCCTAAACGACCTTTTGACATAACAGCTCTACCGCTCAATCAACAGGATTAATCGGCACACTCGCAGACTGTGCCTCTCGATAGCGATCGAGCGCATCACGAATGACAGCATCGTCATTTGCCAGCATCGCCGCAGCAAATAAGGCGGCGTTAACGGCTCCAGGCTTACCAACCGCAAACGTTGCAACCGGAACCCCTTTGGGCATCTGCACGATCGACATGAGCGCGTCGATTCCATTGAGGACCGTCGCGTCAACAGGGACACCGAGCACCGGTAACGGCGTCATTGCAGCCGCCATGCCAGGCAAATGCGCCGCACCGCCAGCACCTGCAATGATGGCTTGAAGACCGCGCTCACGCGCTGATCGCGCATATTCATAAAGGCGATCAGGGGTGCGATGTGCGGAGACAACCTTGGTTTCATAAGACACGCCCAACGTGTCAAAAATGAGCGCGGCATTCTCCATCACGCCCCAGTCGGAGCGTGAACCCATGATGATACCGACGGCAGGTTCAGCCATTAGCGTCTCACTCAGCGCCGCTTAATCGGCACTTGAAAATTGAAACGAGCGAGTATACCTGAGAAAAACAGCGGGTACAGGGCGAAGTCCAATAGAGCAAACGTGCCACAGCCCCCAACGTTTGCAGCCAGTGTCGCAGGGATTAGACGTGTGATTACCCAAACCGATCGCCTCGGCAGTCATGTTTTCAAATCACATCGTTGGCGTGTGGTTGCGCCGGGATATCTGCAAAGTCCATTGCCGCGCGCGCGCCATGCGGCTAAGGGAACACACCCTGTGCGACTCGCCGTAAATTCTCTACGCCTTTGACCCATTCACGGGATACGGATTGCTCGTGAGACATCACCTGCTTATCCAGTGAGGGGTCCAAAAGTTCTATTGTCTTGGTTGCGTTTTTATAAACTTTTGTTCGACCTTGCTGCTTGGCCATAGCAACGTGGTCATAATTTTCGTTAATCCAGTCCATAATTTCCTTGCGCGACTTGCCATTCAGTTTTTGGATCAAAATGTTGTATCTCTTGTGAAGATGGATATAAGGCGTCTTTACGCCGGACAACTTAAACCGATCTACGCGCTTAGTAACACCGAACTCCAAAAGATGGGGTTTCAACGCTAAATCAACTTCGCGTCCCACCTGTGATCGGTATCGATTTTTTGGAACCTTGATATACACGTGATCATTACTAAATGACTCCGCCTCAAAATCCAGTGCATTCAACACACCTATTTCTTCCTCGAGAAACAAATGTCGGTGGGGGTTGCTGCCTTGCAACCAACCGTCTGGTCCACGAGCAGAGCCCTTACCAAAAAACCAGTCGTTAAACTTCGTGTAAAGCAGGGCGTCGATATCCCAACCCTGGTAGAAGTCTCGGTTGACTGTGATCGGTACTCCGTCAAATTCGATTGTCTTGTGTTCGCACTCGAGTGCAACCCGCAAGTATGTCCCCCACAGTCTGATCATTTGGATTGGCGCAGTCAGTGTTTGGCCAGAAGACCCACGGACTCGACTCGATCCATCGAAACGGTCATACCGAACCTCCGTCATTACCTCGTGAGATTGGTCGATATAGGACCCATCCGCGAGTCTCACCCGTCGCGTTTGGGTCTGCGTCGTCTTTCGGGGAACCACAACCTTACACCTTTCCAGCATCACGAAATCTCTCGCAGACTCTTGAATCTCATCGTATCACGAAACACTTTTATTATTTTTGAAATTATTTAAGTGTTTTTTATAAAGGGGCAACCAATGAATTCCCGATGGGGTTTGATACACGCCTCCCCGGCCTGACCGATCTTATAAAGGGAGGGCGCATCCTTTACTGCTCGCAAAACCAAAACACTCTTATATTTTTCATAAATTAATAAGTGTTTTGGTTTTGACAGTGGCGGCTAAAAAGCAACATCGAAAGGGCAGGGACGGCCCATAAACCCGACATCAAAAACGCCGGGCAGATAGTCAGCGGCCAGAGAAAGGACTCGGCTACTTAAAAAAACCTAATTGATTCGTACCGAGGATAATGCCGCCGCGCCCAGAGTTCCAATGGGCCTATCGAATAAGCAATTTTGACATCAGGGAAGAAATTATCCACAGCGATAAAACCGGGCACTTTGTACCCGCGCTCAAGTGAAACACTCTATATAAATTATTTTTTATTTTAAGTGTTTCATGAGCGGCGTCATTTAAACCAACAACAACGTAAACAACGGGCAAAACCTACTCTACAGTAACCGACTTGGCGAGGTTACGCGGCTTATCCACATCCGTACCCTTGGCAACCGCAACATGGTAAGACAGCATCTGAAGCACCACTGTATACACGATAGGCCCTGCAAGCTCTGACACGGAGGGAACATCAATCACTGTTACACCGGGGCCGCTCTCAAAACCAACCGCCTGGTCAGCGAACACAAACAGTTGACCACCGCGCGCGCGAACTTCTTCAAGGTTCGAACGGAGCTTATCCAAAAGCTGGTCGTTGGGCGCAACCGCCACAATAGGCATCTTGTCATCGACGAGCGCCAATGGGCCGTGCTTAAGCTCCCCTGCAGGGTAGGCCTCCGCGTGAATATAAGAAATCTCTTTGAGCTTGAGCGCACCCTCCTTAGCAACCGGATGATACACACCCCGTCCAAGAAATAGGGCGTGGTCGCGATGGACAAAACTAGGCGCCAGTGCCGCTATTTTAGGGTTCTGAGCAAGTGTGGCTTCAACCGCCGACGGAATTTCAGCAATGGCCTGCTTCACTAAGGCCTCATCCAAGATGCTCGCGGGTTGGCGACGAGCAATACACGCCATAAGCACCATGAGCGCAGCGAGCTGCGTGGTAAACGCTTTCGTCGACGCCACACCAATTTCAGGCCCAGCTCGAGTCAGGAACACAAGGTCGCTCGCGCGAACGATGGCGCTGTGGTCAACGTTGCAGATCGCAAGCTTCGCAAGGGCATAATCGTCGGGTAAATGTTTAATGGCGGCCAGAGTATCCGCCGTCTCACCCGATTGAGAAATAGTCACCACGAGCGTACCGGGTAATGAAACGGACCGCCGATAACGAAACTCCGAGGCGACTTCAACTTGGCAAGGCACACCCGCAAAGCCCTCGAGCCAATGACGAGCAACCAAACCTGCGTGATAGCTGGTCCCGCAGGCAATAATCTGAACCGCTTGCACTTGATCAAAGACCTCAGCAGCAGCGTCACCAAATAACGCATCATCAAGCTCAGTAAATGTGAGCGTGTCGCGCAGTCGATCGGGCTGTTCGTAAATTTCCTTGAGCATGTAATGCTCAAAGCCACCACGGTCGGCCTGGTTATCACCGCCCGCAAGACGGGTTTTATCGCGCTCAATGACAGAACCATTGCAATCAAAGATACGATAACCACCGGGCTTTAAAATCGCCAGATCACCGTCTTCAAGATAGACAAACGTGTCAGTGACTTGACGCAAAGCCAGTGTGTCGGAACCCGCAAACGTCTCACCAATGCCCACCCCTAAAACCAGAGGGCTTCCCTCACGCGCCACGACCACTTCGTTTTCGTACTCAATATCGACCACGGCAAGTGCATACGCACCCTGTAGTTTTGTCACCGTTTCTCTCACCGCGTCAAACAGCGTTGATCCCGCTTCCAACTGCGCCTGAACAAGGTGAACAATCACCTCGGTGTCGGTCTCTGATTGAAACGTCACGCCGCGGGCTTCTAAGTCGCTGCGAAGCGCTGCGTGATTTTCAATAATGCCGTTGTGAACCAACGCGACTCGATCCCCGGCGATGTGGGGGTGCGCATTTGCAGCGGTCGGTGCGCCGTGTGTGGCCCAACGCGTGTGCGCAACACCGCGGCAACCCACGATGGGACTTAATGCGTTAGCCTCTTCAAGCCCCTTAACCTTGCCCTGGCACTTGTGAAGCTGTAGTGCCTGATCATTATCAATCAGCGCCATGCCGGCGGAGTCATAGCCACGATACTCAAGCCGCCGTAAGCCCTCGAGCAAAATCTCTGATACTTCGCGTTGTGCTGCGGCCGCGACAATTCCGCACATAAATACTCCTACTTTTCCGGTTTTTCGGGGCGACTCCACCCCTCAATATTTCGTTGCTTGGCGCGTCCAACCGCCAGCTGAGACGAACCCACCTTCGACGTAATGGTCGAGCCCGCGGCAACAAAGCCGTTGTCTTCAATCTGGATGGGCGCAACGAGGGTACTGTTTGACCCTATAAACACATGATCACCAAGCTCAGTACGGTGTTTATTCGCCCCATCGTAGTTACAGGTTATCGTGCCTGCGCCAATATTCGATCCAGCACCCACGCTAGCATCACCCACATAAGCCAAATGGTTCGCTTTTGCGCCGTCGCCAAAAGTACTGTTTTTCACTTCCACAAAATTGCCCACCTTAGCACCCACCCCAAGGTCTGCACCGGGCCGTAAGCGTGCATAGGGCCCAACTTGACAGTCTGGGCCAACCCTTGCGCCTTCGATGTGTGTAAACGCACGCACTTGCGCGCCTTCACCAATCACACAGTCTTTCAACACACAATTCGCCTCGATGACGGCCCCGCGACCAATGACCACGTCACCTTCGATCAGCACGTTTACATCAATGAATACATCTTCGGAACACGACAGTGATCCTCTAATATCGAGTCGACTACTGTCCGCAACGTGCACACCCGCGGACATCAGCGCTTGGGCCTGCTTGCGTTGGAACGATCGCTCAATGTGCTCTAACTGGAGTCGGTCATTCACACCTAAAATCTCATCGGCCCGATCTGTCACAACCACGTTGACCAACACCCCGTCTTCAATGGCCAGACCCAGAACGTCAGGTAAATAGTATTCACCCTGCACATTGTCATTAGTGACACGCCTAAGCCATCCCAGTAAATCGGCCCCTTTGGCCGCCAGCACCCCGGTGTTGATCTCCACAATCTCCCGCTCGGTTGCCGTGGAATCTTTATGTTCGACTACTTTTGCAAAATCCCCCGCGGCATTGCGCACGACGCGTCCGTACCCTGTGGGGTCATCAAGCGTTGCAGCCAGCAGCACTGGATTTCCAGAACTGGCACTGTGTACAACTTCGACGAGTACATCAGACGAGAGAAGCGGCACATCGCCAAAAAGCACCAATACAGTGCTCTCTGGGCTACAAAAAGGCGCAGCAGTGAGCGTCGCATGACCTGTGCCTAGTTGCTCTATTTGAGAGTAAGTGCTTACATCGTCAGCAGCGATAGCATCTGATACAGCATCACCACCGTGACCGACAACGACGTGAATCTTTGCAGCGTTTAGTTCACGGGCCGTGTCTATCACGTGGCTGACCATCGGCTTTTTGCCAATAGGATGAAGAACCTTGGGCAATGCGGACCGCATTCGTGTTCCACGTCCGGCCGCCAGAACAATAACTTCGAGCATT
>JABIZW010000245.1 GCA_018666295.1 Halieaceae bacterium | reverse complement strand
GTCATCTTGCCAAGGTAACGGTTTAACAGCGCCATAACCTGCTCGGGCGGCAAATGCTCCACCAGTGTTGTGAAGCTTCGGATGTCACTCATCATCAGCGTGACGTTTCGTAAGTCGCCGCCCAGTTTTAGACCCTCTGGCTTTTCCAAAATCTCCTCAACGATCGCATCAGAGATGTACCGACCGAAGGTTTGACGGATAAACTGCTCGCGTTTTTCAAGTTGCTCGCGATAGGACGCCTCTTTATCGTGCCATCGCTTACGCTCGATACCTGACTTGATGCGTGCGGTGAGCAGGACCGCATTGACGGGCTTAAGCAGGTAGTCATCGGCGCCGACCTGAATGCAATCAATAATTTGATCCATGTCTTGGCGACCTGAGATCATAATTACGGGGATCGCCCGCAGCTTCTGATCGCTTTTAATTCGTGCAAGCACCTCTCGACCGTCTGTACCCGGCATCACGAGGTCAAGTAACACGAGATCAACGCGCGTTGTGGCTAATGTCGTGAGTGCGACGTCTCCGGAGTTCGCGGTGACAATGGTGCAGTCCATTTTTCGGAGCAAACGCGACATGAGATCAAGATTTTCGGGCATGTCGTCAACGATGAGAATCGTACAATCTTCGAAGGTCTCGGTGGAGCGGTTGCTCTTAGATGCGTTTGAGGGCGCCTTCGTCGCAGTGCTGAGTAGTGCGGTCATCTCGGTGAGACCTTTAACCACCGGCACGATCGCTTCGTCCTCTGATTCCACCAGCATTTCGGCGTAGCCTTTGACGGCCGCGATGGCATTGAGCATGTCGTGGTGGTTTGCGTCACTGCTCTCGATCATGGTGTCGAGGCGTTCCATCGCGTCCTTTAGAGACACAATATCTTCTGAAAGATCATCACTGCACGAGGTGCGGAGCCCGTTAAGCGCAGGAGTGAGACGCTTACCGAGCTGAGAAACCTTATTTAAAGTCTGTTTAGACACAAAAATGGACCACTTTCTGGGTTAAATCGACATAAAGTATATCGCGCTTACGACTTTGCACTAGTGGGGATAGGCGAGAGCGACAGCTTCGGTTAGAATTGTGAATATTCCACAATGAGTATGATGTCATGCTAGACCAAGTTGAAATCTTCCATGGCTTAAGTAGCGATGAGTTAACGGCGCTTGAGAACTCGAGTACGTCCGAGACTTATTCAAAAAATACGGTTGTTATTCAGGAGAATGAACCTGCTGATGCGCTCTATGTGATTGAGTCAGGTCGGGTCAAGGTTTACTGCAGTGATAAGAACGGCAAAGAGTTCATTATGAACTCGTTGGGCGTTGGTGATTACTTTGGTGAACTTGCGTTGCTGGATGACTCAGCGCGCTCAGCGTCAGTGCGAACGGTTGAGCCCTGCCAGTTTCGAATAGTGAAGAAAGAAGATTTCTCCAAAGTTCTTTCGGATAATCCAGGCATTACACAGCAACTGCTGGGCAACTTGGCTGCTCGTGTTCGTAAGTTGACGACCGACGTTAAGAACCTTGCGTTGCAAGACGTTTATGGTCGTGTGGCCAACGTGTTGATGGATCTATCCCATGAGCGTGGTGACGGGACCTTGTTTGTGCCGGAGAAGTTGACGCAGCAAGATATTGCGGATCGCGTTGGTGCCTCTCGCGAAATGGTGGCACGCATCCTCAAGGATCTGACCATTGGCGAGTACATTCGATTTGAAGGCCGTCACATCGTCATCAATACAAGACTCCCCGCTAAGTACTAAGAGTCCTCGTGGGCCTCTATGGTCGCTACCGTTGAGGTGATTCGCCCGCGGGAAAGCGTGATGGATACATCCTGTCCTATTGCGACCGAGTCGCTTTGACGAATTACGGTGCCTTGTTGGTCCGTCACAATGGCGTAGCCGCGCTTTAATGTGGCTTCCGGGCCCAGGGTTGTGAGCAGTTGTGTGAGATGCGTAAGCCGCTCTTCGTGGCGATGTCTTACTTTGTCGATTTGTCCTGGCAGCCGAGCAGACAGGGTCTTGGTCATTTCTTTTATCGATTTAATCAGTGCGCTCGGTGATGCGCCACTCAACTGAAATTGTCGTTTAGCCAGTAACTGCTTGTCCGCTGTGAGACGTTGCTTAATGAGGTGGTTCGCCCGCTCGCTCGTCCGCTGCAATTCGCTGGCAAGGGTTGAGAGCTGCTGTCGCGGATGACGCAGACGTGTTTTCAACTGCGTGAGCAAAGCCTCCTGTTGTTTTATTTTTCGTTGGGAAAGCAGCTGTAATCGATCCGTTTGATTGTCGATGATTTGCAACCACTCTAACGTGTCCCTTGTAATGAGTTCGCCTGCTTGTGATGGTGTCGCCGCTCTAAGATCAGCGACGAGGTCGGAAATACTGTAGTCAATTTCGTGTCCAACGGCAGAAACGACGGGTATACGGGAACTTGCGATGGCTCGAGCAACGACCTCCTCGTTAAAAGACCAGAGGTCTTCGAGCGATCCGCCGCCTCTGCCGACAATGAGGACGTCGAGGTCTAGTTCGCCTGCCGCCGCGCGCTCATTAGCGTGTGCAATGGCATCGGCTATTTGTTGTGCGGCAGTTGCGCCCTGCACCTGCACAGGAAATAGGAACAGGTGGCTGAGTGGGGACCGTCGTGCCAAGACGCTGGCAATGTCTTCAACAGCGGCGCCTGTGGGGGAGGTAATAACGCCGATCCGTTCGCAATGCGCAGGAATAGGGCGCTTGCGAGAGACGTCAAACAAACCTTCATCGAATAACTTTTTCTTCAGTGCTTCAAGCGCGCGCTGCAGCGCACCGTCACCTGACGCTTCCATGGTATCGACGATCAGCTGGTAGTCGCCGCGAGCCTCGTAAATTGAGAGTAGACCGCGGACGATCACCGAATCTCCGACTTTGGGCTGAAAGCTCACTCGCATATTGGCTCTGCGGAACATGGCGCATCTCAACTGTGAGCGCCCGTCCTTTAAGGTGAAGTACCAGTGACCGGAACTGGGCTGAGAAAGATCACCAATTTCCGCCTCGACACAGACTTCGCCTAATTGGTTTTCAAGGAGAGACTTTGCTTTACGATTAAGCTCGGTGACGCTTACAGGTGTGGGTTTTGGAAGAGGCATTGGTATTGTTGCGATCCTGGTGAGATTGTTCGTGATAAAGCATAAGCGTACAATACGGCGTCTATTCAACGCGACTACTACGAGGTATTGATGCTACGTATCGCTCAAGAAGCGCTGACGTTTGATGACGTTCTCCTCTTACCAGGATACTCAGAGGTGACAGCGAAAGACGTTTCATTGGTCACTCGGTTGACAAAAAACATCAATCTGAACGTACCGTTGGTTTCAGCAGCAATGGACACCGTGACCGAATCCCGACTGGCCATTGCCCTAGCGCAAGAGGGCGGCATCGGTATCGTTCATAAAAACCTGACGATTCAGGAGCAAGCCGAGCAGGTCCGCCGTGTTAAGAAGTTTGAAAGTGGCGTTGTCAAAGACCCCATCACGATTGACCACACCGCCACGATTGCCGAACTGATCGAACTGACCCGCGCTAATGGTATTTCGGGTGTCCCGGTGATGAAAGACGGAGATCTTGC
>JABIZW010000152.1 GCA_018666295.1 Halieaceae bacterium | reverse complement strand
GCCTTCTATCTTGATTTTGAAGCCTATCGTCAGGGTAATTCTGATTTTCGTTCTACATCGCGCGATGTAGCAAGGCTTGTAAACGAGCTCAATGAAGAGGGTGTTGATGGGCTTGTTATTGACCTTCGAGGCAATGGCGGCGGCTCTTTGCGCGAAGCCAATGAGCTGACGGGATTGTTTATTGAGTACGGGCCGACCGTGCAGATACGTGGTTCGGGGAGTCGCGTATGGCGAGACGGTAAACGGCGACGAGGCCCCTACTACGACGGTCCGATGGCCGTAATGATTGACCGATTGAGTGCCTCCGCGTCCGAGATTTTTGCAGGCGCATTACAGGATTATGGACGCGCTATTGTTGTTGGTGATCAAAGTTTTGGGAAAGGCACCGTTCAAACATTACTCGACTTGCCCGAGGGTCAACTCAAAATCACTGAGAGTAAGTTTTACCGTATCTCGGGTGACAGCACACAACATCGCGGTGTCATTCCTGATATTCGTTACCCGTCACTGCTACAACATGACGAGATTGGTGAAAGCGCGTTAGACAAAGCACTAGACTGGGACAGAATTTCCCCAATCCGCCATAAAGATTATGGTGCAGTGAGCGCCATTCTTCCCACGTTAATCGCGAAACATACAGCGCGTGCTAACCAGGATCCCGACTTCCAGTACATATGGGACCAAAAGACGCTTGCCAAGACAATTCGTGGTGCTGAGACCATTCCTCTTAATCAAGCGACCCGTGTAGAGCAGCGCGAAGCGCAAGAACGTCAGTACTTGGCGATTGAGAACACGCGTCGGATTGCAAAGGGCCTCCCTACCCTTGCGTCGCTAGACGATCTCTTTGGCGACCCCGAGGAGAAGGATAACAGTACTGGGGGGACTGATGACTTAGAGAATATCGGCTTAGACCCTGACGCTGATGCTGACGTGGAGGCTGATGATGACGAGCAGGACGCACTCATCACGGAGACCGCACGCATACTTGCCGATGCCATTAACCTGCGTGGACCGATTATGGCGAGGATCGACACGCCTTAAGGCGTAGGCACCTCATTAAGTCGCAGTAATAGTGTCGCCGCCAAAATACGGAACGAGGGCTGCTGGGAGCTTGATCGTCCCGTCGGCCTGCTGCCCATTTTCCACCACAGCGACTAAGGTCCTGCCGACCGCTAGGCCTGAGCCATTCAGGGTATGTAGTAGTTCAGGCTTACCTGTATTAGGGTTTCGCCAGCGTGCTTGCATCCTTCGAGATTGATAGTCTCGAAAGTTCGAGCAGCTCGAAATTTCTCGATAGGCACTCTGACCGGGCAACCAGACCTCCAAGTCGTAGGTCATCGCAGCACTAAATCCCAGATCGCCGCCACATAATCGGACCTTTCGATAGGGTAGTTCGAGTCGTTGCAGTACCGCCTCGGCGTGAGACGTCAACGTCTCCAAAGCCGCATCGGACTGATCAGGACGCACCGCCTGGACTAATTCGACCTTTTCAAACTGGTGCTGACGAATAAGACCGCGTGTGTCACGCCCATAACTGCCTGCTTCGCTTCTAAAGCACGGCGTGTGGGCCGTGAACTTAACGCCCTCCTCGCCCAGTTCATCGACCTCTAAAATTCGATCACGGAGCATATTGGTTACGGGGACTTCAGCCGTCGGTATTAAGTAATAGCCCGAGTCACCCTCAATTTTAAACGCATCTTCAGCAAACTTAGGCAACTGGCCCGTGCCGTAAAGCGAATCGCTGTTTACAATAAATGGCACGTAAACCTCAACGTAACCGTGTTCTGTCGTGTGAAGATCCAGCATAAACTGAGTCAATGCGCGCTGAAGTCGCGCAAGGGGCCCCTGCAACACGCTAAAGCGGCTACCCGTGATTTTTCCAGCCATTTCAAAATCCAGCTGGCCTAACGCCTCCCCCAGATCGGCATGATCCTTTGCGTCGAACGACATGGCCCTTGGCGCGCCCCAAACGAGTATTTCCTCATTGTCCGCCTCGTCCAGCCCTGCGGGCACCGCCGCGTCAGGGACATTAGGCGTACCCATAAGGAGTTCGTCGAGCAACGTCTGTACGGTCTTTGCGCGTTCAACCGCCACATCAAGATCGTTCGATATTCGTGCTAATGCGTCGTTAACCTCTGCCTTTGCCTCGTCAACAGTCTTGCCTTGTGCAATCAGGGCGCCCACGGCTTTTGAGGTTTTTTTTCGTTCGGCGAGCAGTTCCTGGGACCGAATATCGGCCTCTTTACGCTCCGAATCGAGTCGCAAAAACTCGTCGACAGGGAACTCAAAGCGCTTCTTTTTAAGGGCTTGCACTATTTGTTGAGGGTCCTGCCGAACCTTTTTGATGTCGAGCATGATGTCAGTCAAAGGCCGGTGATTGGGGCCGGTAGTTTACCGTTAAAATAAAATTAGTCGACAATCGATCGTCCAAAGGAAAAACCGAGCATGCAACTGATGAGGCAAATGAGTACGGATAACGTGGCGTAGAGGGCGGCGCGCACGAGATGCCCCTCTTGGACATCAGATAACAGCTCTAGCGAAAACGCTGAAAACGTCGTGAAAGCGCCAAGAAAACCTACTGTCAGACCCATACGCAGCGCTTCGGGCGCCTCTAGACGTTCAAATGCAACAAACAGGAAGCCCATAAAAAAGGCGCCTAAAACGTTCACTGAAAATGTCGCAACATGCAGGTGCGCAACCCCACTCGTCGTCAAAAGTTGTCCAATTCCGTAACGTGCAACGGCACCCAGCGCACCACCAAAGGCCAAAGCCAATAGGTTCATGGTGTTGTCTCTAATGTGATAGAGGGTGCGGCGGTTGAAGACTCGTTGTAAAACTCCGCGCCATCAGGAAATGCGAACGTGAAGTCGCTAGGACTGAGATTAGAGCTCTCAATAAGTCTCAGACTGATAAAAGTCTCTTGGTCCAAAGCATCAGTGAGTCTGATTTCAATAGTGTCAGCAGCAGTTGCGATGAGCGTAATCCGCTCTATGCCCGAGGGTAATGCGGTATCAGACAGTCCGATTGATCCTGCGTGACCTGAATTACCCTCCCAGATTCGAGCCAAGGGCAGATCCTCGAGGTTAGGACGATCGCGCAGTATGACGATGTCGAGATCCTTGTCCCACTGCCAAAACCCGTCTCCGTTGAGCAGTAAAAGCTGTCGATCAGGTGATTCAATCTCCCATCGATACAAGTCGGGCTTTACTGTCGAAAACGTACCGCGCGTCTCCACAAGGGTGGCCCCTGAAGAGTCAGTTAAGACTTGTGAAAAAACGCCTTTCGCCGTCACCGCAGTCGCTAAAGGCCAGGCATCAACATCAGATTGACTGTCAGTACTGAACAATGCCAAACAAATGTAAAAGACTAAGCGAAAGATCAACCGTCGCTCCCTGGCGGTGGCGGAGCAAGAACCTCACGCTGACCATTTGTCCCCATTGCGGTAACGACGCCGGTTGCCTCCATGGTTTCTATAAGCCGAGCCGCGCGGTTGTAGCCAATCCGTAATTTACGCTGCACTGAGGAAATAGAGGCGCGCCTACTGCTGCAGACATAGTGAACCGCCTCGTCATAAAGTGCATCACTCTCAGGATCTTCGTCAGAAGACGCCGCAGACTGTAGCTCTTGCGCGGTAACAGGCGTCTGCCCTCCTTCGTCTAACAGTCCCTCAATAAAATCCGGAGTCCCACGTCTGCGCCAGTCTGCAACGACCCGGTGCACTTCTTCATCTGAGCAAAAAGCGCCGTGGACACGGGTCGGCGTACTTGAGCCCGATGGTAAATACAACATATCCCCATAACCCAGTAACTGCTCCGCACCGCCCTGATCTAAAATGGTCCTGGAATCAATTTTTGATGACACTGAGAAGGCTACACGCGAGGGAATATTGGCCTTGATCAATCCAGTAATCACGTCGACCGATGGTCGCTGTGTGGCAAGTACTAAGTGGATGCCGGCCGCTCGCGCTTTTTGAGCGATCCTGGCAATGAGTTCTTCTACCTTTTTGCCCACAATCATCATCATGTCAGCAAACTCGTCGATAACGACGACAATGCTTGGCAAGGTTGTTAGTGCAGGCGCCGTTTGTTCCTCGCCCGTCAACTCAAGTACCGGGTCGGGTTTCCATAGCGGGTCATCAATTGGGGTGCCTACTTTTTCCGCATCCGTCACTTTGCGGTTGTAGCCCGCAAGATTTCTGACGCCCAGCAACGACATGAGTTTGTAGCGTCGCTCCATCTCAGCCACACACCATCGCAGTCCATTACCTGCGTCTTTCATATCAGTAATGACCGGTGTCAGTAGATGTGGAATACCGTCGTAGACAGACAACTCAAGCATCTTGGGATCAACCAAAATCAACCGAACTTCATCGGGTGTCGCCTTATAGAGCAGACTCACCAGCATGCAGTTCACGCCCACTGACTTGCCTGAGCCAGTTGTTCCTGCGACCAAAACGTGGGGCATCTTACCCAGGTCGGCGACCACTGGCGTCCCCGAGATATCATGTCCGAGCGCAATGGTCAGTGGTGATTTCGCGTCCTCAAAAATCTCCGAACTCAGCACGTCTCTGAAATTGACGGTCTGACGATCCGCGTTTGGAATCTCAATGCCAACAACGCTTTTACCTTGAATGACCTCGACCACCCGAACAGAATTTACAGCCAACGAGCGCGCCAGATCTTTTGCCAGATTCGATATGCGACTCACCTTTACGCCAGCTGCAGGTTGTATCTCAAAGCGAGTCACCACCGGGCCTGGATAAACCGAAACGACCTCAGCGGTAATACCGAAGTCTGCAAGTTTAAGCTCGAGCAACCGCGATAAAGACTCTAACTCTGACGCCGAGTACCCGCGCGGGCCCGAACGTGTCGGTGCATCCAAAAGCTCAAGCGGTGGCATTGGCATTAGGTCAGGCAACTCGAATAGTGCCTGCTGCTTGGCCTTCTCAACTTTTTTACTCGTCCCATCCAAAAGTTTGGGCGGCTTGATTTTTAAAGGTGGTCTGCGCTTCTCTTTCTCAACATGCTCGGCGATCTGAATGCTTCGTTTACTCTTCTCCTGTCTGAGCTTGCGGCGATCATTAAAGTCATCGATGCGCACTCGTGCGGCAGTTAAGGCCCCCAACGTTATTGCGCCGACTTTGTCCGCGACCTTTAACCAGTCGACATCGAGCGCCAACGTACCGCCAAGCAGTGTACAAAAGCTCAACAGCAACCGCGCTCCAAAATCGGAAAATGCTGCGGTGAACCAATGAGAGATAGCGTATCCAATGATACCTCCGCTGCCTTGCGGCAAAAACTCATTGGCAGGCATAGCAAGGCTAACCAACCCAGTACTTGCACCCAAAAAAGCGATCCAACCAAAGCCAGAAATCACCCGATCAGTCGCCGTTAAAGCCACAGAAGTTCGTGGTTTTACGCGACGATACGCCCAAAACAGAAGGGACGGGGGAATCACCAAGGCGACGAAACCCACCAGCGCGTAGCTCATATCGGCGAAGTAAGCCCCGACCACCCCCGCTTGATTAAGTACGCCGCTGGCGGATCCACTAGAGCTCCATCCAGGATCGGCGGTATCGAACGTAGTCAGGCTAACAACGGCAAAAGAAGCAACTGCGAGACCTGCGATAAAGCCAACGCTTGCAAGCACGCTTGGCGCGCTGGTGTCCTGCTCTGCCTTCACCAATTTTGAAGGTGCATTCTTGGCCGACACTGTGGTGCTCCCCCGGTCTGTTTGTCGCATCATATCACAAAGGAAAACACCTATTTTCGTAAAATAAGATCTATTTTTCATGCACTTAGATCATTTGCTTCCGAAATTTTGCGTTCATCGGCATTTCGAAAGAAGACAGAATGCGCTACCCTCCCCGCCACTTTCATGGCTTCTTGGGCAATCCACGCGAATGAGTACAAAACATCATCATAAATTGGTTATTTTAGGCTCAGGCCCGGCGGGCTATACGGCCGCGGTGTATGCCGCAAGAGCGAACCTAGCACCCGTGGTCATCACCGGCATGCAGCAAGGCGGCCAACTGACCACAACTACCGAGGTAGAAAATTGGCCTGGCGGTCCAGAAGGCTTGCAGGGCCCGGCGCTGATGCAAGAGATGCAGGCGCATGTCGAGCGGTATGACGCGTCCATTGTTTTTGATCACATCGATTCCGTCGATTTGTCGAACCGACCTTTCACCCTCAAGGGCTCACACGAATACACTTGTGACGCGCTGATCATTGCGACGGGGGCGTCAGCACAATACCTCGGCTTGCCGAGTGAAACTGCCTTCATGGGTAAAGGCGTGAGTGCCTGTGCCACCTGCGACGGTTTTTTCTACCGGAATAAAGAAGTGGTTGTTGTGGGCGGCGGGAATACCGCTGTTGAAGAAGCACTTTACTTATCTAACCTCTGCAGCAAAGTGCACCTGGTCCATCGACGCAATGAGCTCCGCGCTGAAAAGGTACTGCAAGACCGACTTTTTGCTAGGGCTGAGGAGGGTCGAATTACGCTGAACTGGCATCGCCAGCTCGAGGAGGTCGTCGGTGATGCATCAGGCGTGACCGGCGTCCGCTTGTCCTCCACCATGGACACAACCATGATGGATATCGCAGTCGATGGCGTCTTTATTGCTATCGGGCACAAGCCCAATACTGAGATTTTTGCGGGCCAGCTTGACATGGCCGATGGCTATATCCGAACCAGTTCTGGACTCGATGGTAATGCGACACTGACCTCCGTTGCTGGCGTCTACGCCGCCGGCGACGTGTCTGATCACGTGTACCGCCAAGCCATTACATCTGCGGGGTTTGGCTGCATGGCGGCGCTTGATGCCGAAAAGTTTCTGGACGCTGAGTCTTAACGCTCGCGGATCTCGGTCAATGGAACCCTTCCCTCCGACCGGTACGGCACTTCAGGACCCTAACGGATTGCTTGCCGTCGGCGGAGATCTCAGCGTCGAGCGCCTGCTAGAGGCGTATCGACGTGGCATTTTTCCCTGGTACGAGGCTGACGAGCCTATTCTTTGGTGGACCCCTAACCCACGGGCCGTCTTGAAGCCCGAAAACTTTCACACATCAAAGTCATTCCGAAAGTTCTTGCGTCGCACCGATTGGTTGATTGAGGTCAACCAACAGTTTAATAACGTCGTCGATGCCTGCGCTACCCTCACGACCGAGCGAGAGGCGACCTGGATAAGTACGCCAATGAAAGTGGCTTATCAAGAGCTTCATCGCCTAGGCTACGCCCACAGCATTGAGGTCATGGACCAGGGGTCACTTGTCGGTGGACTCTACGGCCTAAAATTAGGGTCGATCTTTTTTGGCGAGTCTATGTTTTCAAGGACGACCAATGCCTCGAAATTTGCACTTCACGCCCTCTGCAGGGGCGACGTATTCGTGGACTTAACCTTAATTGACTGCCAGATGCCCAGTGAACACCTGTCAGCGCTTGGCATGTCTCTCATATCGCGAGGGGAGTTTGAGCAGGCCCTTCAAACGGCAATCTCACCTTTAGATTAATCGCGAGGCAAACAGTGGACTTGTGGCATTCCATTAGATGGAGCGGGGTCACTAAGAGTGGGCAAGACTTTTGGTGCTGCGGCGCGTTAGCCACGCATGAAAGGTCAGGACCATATAAATGGGAATACCGAGCTCGAGTACCTCCTCGACAGATCCGGCCCAACGCGACACCTCCGCACTGGTCTCAATCCCAAAGGGTTTAAGCTTCCTGGCCAACCCATCGATAGACTTGGAAAACGCCAACAGGAAGAAGATAAGCGCGATGCCAAGGGCGACGGGCGCGCGCTGCTTCACTCCGTGTAGAAATTCAACAAAGTGGTTTCGTAGAAGCTGGAAGACTGTCCAAAAAATAAGCGCAATAACGAGCAGTCCAATGACCTTTTCCGGTAACGGAACCTCACCACTCAGGTAGAATCGGGACTTTAAGATCCCCATCGTCGTGAAGGCTTTATCGAAATCAAGCTCACGAAAACCAAAGAGTAACGTCAAAACGACAAAGTAACCGCGTGAAACAAGAAAATCTCGTCCACCGCGAGCGATCATGTACAGTGCGCACACAAAGTACCCCACAGCAGAGGCCACTTCGATCAGGCCTGATTCGCCCATCAGCAGCTGACTGTGACGTTCCTCGAGGTTCAAAACCACGCCGCACAGCAGTAGAAGCGCCAGTGCGAGAACCGTGTAGGCCTTAAGATAGCGGTTATCTGTCATTCTAAAGACTCACTTTTGTGGTGGATGGCTGACCCAGCAGCCGGGCTACAGCGCGGGAGTTTAATATGGACGGGGGCGACTCGCCACACACTCAGTCGCGTACGAACGCCATTAAGTATACCGTCACAATAGAACCTCGCCCTCATACAGGGTGGCGGTTAAGGTCCCCAAGGCGTCCAGGTTAAACTGTATTAGCACCCCCAAGTTGTTCCCGCCCCCCTATACGAAGCCCTCTGACCCCGCTAGGCTTAACGCTGACGATGTAAGAATATTTTGAAGTCTCGGCCTATGCTCACACTGCCGTTGAGCGGTATGAACGAGGTGCTGGCCTTCATTATTGGGATAAGACGAAAAACCGTGACTGCGAACTTAAGAGAAATTAAGGTATTTACAACGTTTCCGCACCGTTGTTCGTACCTGCCCGACAGGGAAGCCACGACCCTATTCGTGGATCCTCGACAGAAGATTACGCCAGAGCTCTACACGGAGCTGTCCACGATGGGCTTCCGACGGAGTGGCGACCACATTTATAGGCCACACTGCAACAGCTGCAATGCATGCACGGCTGCTCGCGTCGCGGTTCAGGACTTCACACCGTCCAAAAGTCAAAAACGAGTCTTACAGGCTAACCGCGACCTGACGCTGAGAATCACACACTCTGTGAATGACGACGAGGCCTACGAACTTTACGAACGTTACATAATACAAAAGCATGCTGACGGAGATATGTACCCGCCTGACAGGGAACAATATGAGTCGTTTTTAAACGACAGCTTAGCGTGTACGCAATATTTTAGGCTGTACGATCAGGACAAACTTATTTGCGTTGGGGTTTCCGACGAAATGCTCGACGGGCTAGCGGCGATCTACACGTTTTATGATCCCGACTGTGACAAGCGAAGCTTGGGAACGTTAGCAGTACTTCTTCAGATTTCGCATGCGAAAAAGCGCAATCTGCCGTTTGTCTATTTAGGGTACTGGATCGAGGGTTGCCGTAAAATGAGCTACAAGACTCGTTTCAGACCACTCGAACTACTCAGCAATGGGCGATGGCATGGCATAGACAATGAGCCGGTCAGCGAGCTCTCAGCAATCCCTGTCGTGAACATCCCCAATGAATCGTGACCTTAACTTAACGCTCGCGATAGGTAATTCGTCCCTTACTTAAGTCATAGGGGGTGACTTCAACACGGACCTTGTCTCCCGTAAGAATTCGAATGTAGTTCTTACGCATCTTCCCTGAGATGTGCGCTGTCACGACATGCCCGTTCTCAAGGCGCACTCGAAACGTTGTATTGGGGAGCGTGTCTATGATTTCCCCTTCCATTTCGATCTGATCTTCTTTAGCCATTAAGCCTTTCCAGTAATAAAGTGATGGCGCGCACTCTATAGCAAAGTGCGCGCTAGGAAAACCGTGAGTTTTGGACAAAGGCTGCCGCGTTAGGCGGGCACTGCTTCGTCGACGGTCTCGGTCTCCGAGGAGACTGTGAGTCCATCACCATCAAGATTGACCGAGACCTTGGCAATACCACCCTTGACGAGCGCACCAAAAAGCACCATTTCGGCCAGCGGTTTCTTAATGTGCTCCTGAATGACTCGCTCCATCGGACGAGCGCCCATGTTTCGGTCATAACCCTCAGTCACGAGCCATTCGCGTGCCGGCTCATCAACGTGCAGCTGAACGCGCTTCTCGTCGAGTTGTGTCTGCAGGGCAGTGAGGAATTTGTCGACGACCGTTAGGATCACGTCCTGACCCAATGGTTCGAAAGGCACAATGGCATCAAGTCGATTTCTGAATTCAGGCGTGAATAATTTGTTAATCGCTTCTAACGCATCCGTGGAGTTGTCTTGCTCAGAGAAGCCTATCGATCGCTTGGAGACAGTCTCAGCGCCTGCGTTCGTGGTCATGACGACAATCACGTTTCTAAAATCAGCTTTTCGTCCATTATTGTCGGTCAGTGTTCCGTGGTCCATCACTTGAAGCAGCAAGTTGAATACCTCTGGATGCGCTTTTTCGACCTCATCCAGCAACACCACAGAATGAGGGTGCTTGGTAACGGCGTCTGTTAATAGTCCACCCTGGTCATAACCAACGTAGCCTGGAGGCGCCCCAATCAACCGCGAGACGGTGTGACGCTCCATGTACTCAGACATATCAAACCGGAGCAGCTCAAGGCCCAACTGCATCGCCAACTGTTTCGTCACCTCGGTTTTACCCACGCCGGTAGGGCCAGCCAAAAGGAAGCTGCCAATCGGTTTGTCGCCGGAGCGTAAGCCGGCACGGGCTAGCTTAATCGAGCTGACCAGTTGACTGACGGCCTTATTCTGCCCAAACACCACTAAGGAAAGATTGCTCTCGAGCTTTTCAAGTAACTCCCTGTCGTCGCTCGTCACTGTCTTTGGAGGAATTCGCGCGATTTTCGCAACCACTGCTTCAATGTCGCCGGGCCCCACTACCTTCTTGCGCTTACTCAGAGGCTGAAGTTGCTGATAAGCACCGGCCTCGTCGATCACGTCAATGGCTTTGTCGGGTAGAAATCGATCTGTGATAAAACGATCGGCCATCTCGGTAGCCGTTCGAAGCGCTTTGTCGGTATAACGCAAACCGTGGTGCTCTTCAAAACGAGACTTTAGACCCTTAAGAATTTTGTACGCATCCTCCACGGACGGCTCCAACACATCGACTTTTTGAAACCTGCGACTCAAGGCTTTGTCTTTGTCAAAAATACCGCGATACTCGGCGTAGGTCGTCGAGCCAATACAGCGTAGCTTTCCGGAACTGAGTAGTGGCTTCAGTAAATTGCTGGCATCCATAACCCCACCTGACGCTGCGCCAGCACCGATAATCGTATGGATCTCGTCGATGAACAAAATCGAGCCTTCCCGACGTTTAAGATCTGCAAGTACGCCTTTAAAACGCTTTTCAAAGTCGCCGCGGTATTTGGTTCCTGCAAGTAGCGCGCCCAAGTCCAGAGAAAACACCTCTGCGGTTTTTAACGTATCGGGGACCTGCCCGTCGACAATGAGCTTCGCCAAACCTTCCGCAATGGCCGTTTTACCGACACCCGACTCACCCACCAGGAGCGGATTATTCTTGCGCCTACGCGCCAAAATTTGAGCAACACGCTCAACCTCATCCAGACGACCAATAAGCGGATCTATTTGCCCTTGCGCGGCCTCTTCATTTAGGTTCGTCGCATATTTATTGAGTGGACTCTCCTCCTCTCCATCGCCTTCCGATGACTCGCCGCTTGCTTGCAGCTCATCACCTTCAACACCCTCTTCATCCTCGT
Source organism: Halieaceae bacterium (assembly GCA_018666295.1). Classification (GTDB taxonomy): domain Bacteria; phylum Pseudomonadota; class Gammaproteobacteria; order Pseudomonadales; family Halieaceae; genus Luminiphilus. The sequence goes on along the minus strand of JABIZW010000152.1, from coordinate 29,802 downwards.
CTTTACTCACACCGTGTGTAATAAAGTTAACGATATCGAGACGCGAAATATCTTGGGTTTTCAAGAAGTAGACCGCTTGGCTCTCTTGCTCGGAAAAAATAGCCACTAAGACATTAGCGCCCGTGACTTCTGTTTTTCCAGAACTTTGCACGTGAAAAACAGCCCTTTGAAGAACGCGTTGAAATCCTAACGTGGGCTGCGTATCGACCTCATCCTCACCAGGTACTAGAGGCGTGGTCGCATCGATAAACTCCGACACATCACCACGTAACGCGTCGATATCGGCGCTACAGGCACGAAGAACAGCCTGCGCGGCGCTGTCGTCAAGTAGCGCCAACAACAAGTGTTCAACCGTGATGAACTCGTGACGTTGCGCTCTCGCTTGTTTAAAAGACTCGTTTAACGCTCTTTCGAGATCTTTACTCAACACGTACCTTTCTCCTTAGTCTTCATCTTGCGAGGGTTCAACCTCGCACAGCAGTGGATGCCCATTGTCTCTTGCGGCCTGATTGACCAACTCAGCTTTTGTCTCAGCAACGTCTCTTGTGTAGATGCCACAGACGCCTTTTCCTTGCGTGTGAACTGCAAGCATTACCTGAGTCGCCTTTTCGCGCGTCAGTGAAAAGAAGTGCTCGAGCACCTCCACCACAAACTCCATCGGCGTGTAATCGTCGTTTAACAGCACCACCCGGTACAGTGACGGCCGCTTTAGTTTTGGCTTGGCAGGAGCGACTGCAAGATCGCCCTCGTCTTGGCCTGCCCCTGGATTACTCGACATCAACAAAATGCCTTTCTTAAAATTGTGGTCAATCATGCTCATCATGCGTAACGGTGACACCTCATTATAGTGTAGTACGAACAAACCAGCCTTTTGGTCGTTAGTTTGTCAAAAGGATTTGTGGCTGAGAAAAAAAAGCCCGCATACGCGGGCTTTTAGGGTTTTAAGCGCTTATTTTAGGCCATGTGATCGACAATCGCGTCGCCAAATGCAGAGCATGAGACCTCGGTGGCATTGTCGGTGAGACGCGCGAAATCATAAGTCACTGTCTTTGCTTGAATCGCACCGTTCATCCCGGTAATCACGAGATCAGCCGCTTCGTTCCAACCCAAATGACGAAGCATCATTTCTGCTGACAAAATCAATGAGCCCGGATTCACTTTGTCCTGCCCGGTATACTTTGGCGCTGTGCCGTGCGTTGCTTCGAACAGTGCGATGTCATCGGAAAGGTTCGCACCGGGCGCAATACCTATCCCACCAACCTGCGCGGCCAATGCGTCAGACAGATAGTCACCGTTGAGGTTTAGAGTTGCAATCACGCTGTACTCCTTGGGACGCAATAACACCTGCTGAAGCATTGCATCGGCAATGACATCCTTCACGATAATATCGTCGCCATTATTCGGGTTCTTAATCTTTACCCAGGGTCCGCCGTCCAGTAACTCACCGCCGAACTCTTCCATTGCCAGTTCATAACCCCAGTCACGGAAGCCGCCTTCGGTAAACTTCATGATATTGCCTTTATGGACCAACGTGACCGAAGGTAGTTCTTGATCAATGGCGTATTGCAGCGCTTTTCGAACCAGGCGCTTGGTTCCCTCAACAGAAACCGGCTTAATACCAATGCCCACGTTTTGTGGGAACCGGATCTTTGTGGCGCCCATTTCTGTAATCAGAAAATCAACCACTTTGTCGGCTTCCGGAGATCCCGCTTGGAACTCAATACCCGCATAGATATCTTCAGAGTTCTCGCGGAAAATCACCATATTCGTATCACCAGGGCGCTTCACGGGAGACGGCACCCCCTCGAACCAACGAACAGGTCGCAAGCACGTGTAGAGATCCAACTCTTGTCTCAAAGCGACGTTTAGCGAGCGAAAACCACCGCCAACGGGCGTCGTCAAAGGACCCTTGATCGCAACAAGGTAAGACTTAATCGCATCGAGTGTTTCCTGTGGGAACCAGTCGCCTTCATACAGCTCTGCCGCCTTCTCTCCCGTATAGATTTCCATCCACGCGATACGTTTTTCGCCGCCGTAAGCCTTCTCAACGGCAGCGTCTACCACCTTGATCATGACCGGACTGATATCGATACCGATACCATCGCCCTCGATGTAGGGAATGATCGGTGTATTTGGAACGTTGAGACTGTGGTCTTCGTTCGTGGTGATGGGAGTCCCCTGCTCTGGGACTTTGATGTGTTGATATGCCATAGTAGTCAGATCCTTACCTGTTTGGTTGACTGGCTGGCCGAGCTCTGTAGCCCGCCCCCGGATTGAATCATGCTAGGTGATTCGCTTAATGTGGACGGCAATACGTCCTTTTTGTTTTGTCGCGAGTTTACCACTTTTTGTCGTCAACGAATCCTATGAGTCAATTGCTATTATTTAATAAGCCTTTTCGCGTCATGAGTCAGTTCACAGACCGTGATCGTCCGGACAACCCCCGATCTACGCTGGCCGATTTTTTAAGCGCGCCGGGGTTCAGACCTGCTGGCCGTCTCGATTATGACTCTGAGGGTTTACTCATACTCACTAATCACGGTGGTTTGCAACACGCATTGGCTCACCCGAAGAAAAAATACTGGAAAACCTATTGGGTACAAGTAGAGGGCTTAGCGACACAAGAGATGTGTCATGCGCTCGCCCGCGGCGTGCAATTAAAAGACGGAGTGACACTGCCTGCCCGTTGTAGACTTCTCGAAATACCGACTATTTGGGAGAGGAATCCTCCCATACGGCACCGCGTGTCAGTGCCTGACAGCTGGATCGAGCTGTCAATACATGAAGGCAGAAATCGGCAAGTCCGCAGAATGACGGCCGCAGTGGGGTACCCTACCCTGCGATTAATTCGGCGCAGTGTCGGCCCCTTCACCGTTGACGCACTTGCTCCTGGCGAATACCGCTACGAAGAGGCTACGACAATGCACCCTATTCGCCATGCCTGATGCGCCACGCTTTTTACCGCACACCACTGTTGCCTCTGTGATCGAGCGCTCAGGACGGTTTTTATTGGTCGAGGAGGTGAGCCAGGGTGTCACGGTACTCAATCAGCCCGCTGGACACTTAGAGCAATACGAAAGCTTGATCGACGCGGCCGCGCGGGAAACGCTAGAAGAGACGTGCTGGCGCAGTGAAATCACAGCTTATTTGGGCGTCACGATTGTCACTGGCAAAAATGGCATCTGCTATCTGCGACACAGTTTCGTGGCGACAGCACTGGAATTTGACAACACCCTGACACGAGACTCCAGTATCATCGACACTCATTGGATGAGTCGCGAGGAACTTGTAGCATCAAAAAAGCCGCTGCGGCACGGCGTCGTTCTTGACGTTATTGACCACTATATTGCCGGCACTGCGGTGTCATTGGACCTAGTACGCCACTTATGAGTTTTAACCACACAACAAAAGTGATCGTCGGCATGTCCGGAGGTGTCGATTCTTCGGTGTCTGCGCTATTGCTAAAAGAGCAGGGCTATCAGGTCGAAGGCCTCTTCATGAAAAACTGGGATGAAGATGACGGCACTGAGTACTGCACGGCAAAGGCGGACTTGGCTGACGCGCAAGCTGTCGCTGACACGCTGGGTATCGTTTTGCACGCCGCGAATTTTGCCGCGGAATATTGGGACAATGTTTTTGAACATTTCCTCGCCGAGTACAGCGCAGGAAGAACCCCCAACCCTGACATTCTGTGTAATAAAGAAATCAAGTTCAGGGCTTTTTTGGACTACGCACGTGCACTTGGCGCGGACAAAATTGCGACTGGACATTACGCCAGAAAGGGGCTTCGCGGCGGGCGAGCAACGCTGTTAAAAGGCGTCGATGAGTCAAAGGATCAGAGTTATTTTCTGCATCAGGTAGGGTATGACGCCATTGATGCCAGCCTTTTCCCGCTAGGCGAGCTTAAAAAGCCCGAAGTGAGAAAGCTTGCGTCAGCTCACGGTTTCAAGACTGCCGATAAAAAAGACAGCACTGGAATCTGCTTTATTGGAGAACGACGATTTTCTGACTTTTTAGCGCAGTACCTTAAAAAGAACCCAGGGCCTATAAAAACGACCGATGGTGAAGTCATAGGGCAACATCAAGGTCTGATGTATCACACCATTGGGCAACGACAAGGACTTGGAATAGGTGGCCTCAAAAATGCTGGAGAGGCCCCCTGGTACGTGATAGAGAAAGACGTCGTCACCAACACGCTCTGGGTCTGCCAACACAATGACAACCCTGCCCTATTTGCCTCTTCGCTAACAACGACTGATGTCTTTTGGATAAACGGCCAGGCCCCGCACGAGCCGTTAAGCTGCCATGCCAAAGTGCGGTATCGTCAAGTCGATCAGGCCTGTACGGTGAGTCGCTCGATCGATCGCTACGAGGTGCACTTCGAGCAGCCTCAGCGCGCGATCACGCCTGGGCAATCGGTCGTATTTTATCAGGCAGACGAGTGCCTGGGCGGAGGGGTTATAGAGACTGTATACAACCGGCTTAGGGCGGCACCGCAATGACACAATATTCCTCACTCGAACAACAAGTCATTGCCCTCGCAGGCGTTGTACAAGCGGCGAGAATGGTGGATCAAGTCGCCAAAACAGGCTCGTATCCCGCCGCCTTTTTCGAGGCCTCGCTGCGCTCTCTTTTCGTGTTCGACGCGCCGAGCGTTGATGCAGTTTATGGCAATGTACAAGGGGTCAAGTTAGGTTTGCGCAGCGTTGTGGACATGCTGACGGACGCGACCAATGAGGACCACCTTGCAATGGGTCTTTACGTGAGAGCCTTACTAAAACTAGAGGGCCAGTTTCGTAAGCGACCTGACTTGCAAGGCGTAGTGGGGTCAAGACTGAATCACGTAAGCTTCAAAGCCCAACATTTCAGCGACGACGCGGTGGAACTTGCTGCCAGCATCAGCGCAATCTACCAGGACACGATCAGTCATCTCCCCTATAGAATTAAAGTGAAAGGAAATATTCAGCACTTACAAGAAACTAAAAATGCCGATCTTGTCAGAACGTTGCTACTCGCAGGCTTACGCTCTGCCCGTTTGTGGAGACAGCTTGGCGGTCGAAAGCACCACTTCTTGTTGAGGAGCAATAAAATCGTTTCGGCTGCGAGTCGTCTCGGAAATCCATTGACGTCATCGGTGGACTCAAATTCCCTGCACTAAGGCGTTGTCATGATAAACTTATGCCCTCTTTACGGAGCCTACGTATGACTTATCACGCTGCAAAAGCCATTTCCCCACTCGATGGACGCTACGCTGCAAAGATTGACCCCCTACGAGAGATTTTCAGTGAGTATGGACTCATTGAGCGGCGTCTCTACGTCGAAGTTCGCTGGCTGCAAAAACTGTCGAGCACCCCCGGAATTGTGGAGGTCGAATCGTTCGATCAAGCCGCAACGGATCACCTCCAGGCCATCATTGATGCCTTCGATCTAGACGCTGCGCAAGCTATAAAAGCGATCGAACGAACCACTAATCACGACGTAAAAGCGATTGAATACTTCTTAAAAGATTCGCTTCAAACCAATGCTGCGCTCGCGCAAGCCAGTGAATTCGTGCACTTCGCCTGCACGAGTGAAGACATTAATAATTTGTCGCATGCACTGATGCTTCGCGACGGCATACCGGTTATTGCGCACGAAATGCGAGCCATTATTACCGCCATAGATGCGTTGGCCACGCAATATTCAGATTTATCCATGCTGAGTCGAACGCACGGGCAAACCGCGAGCCCTACGACGTTAGGCAAGGAAATGGCCAACGTTTCTGCTCGGCTACGGCGGCAACTTGCCGGCGTTGAGTCGATTACGCCGCTGGGAAAGTTTAATGGTGCAGTCGGCAACTTTAACGCCCATTTAAGCGCATACCCCGATATCAACTGGCCGCAGTTGTCTCAGGAGTTCGTTGAATCTCTGGGACTTGAGTGGAATCCGATGACCACACAGATCGAACCCCACGACTACATGGCCGAACTGTTCCAAGCGATCAGCCGGTTTAATACAATACTCATCGACTTTGACCGTGATATTTGGTCGTACATTTCACTGGGGTACTTTAAACAAAGGACAATCGAGGGCGAGATTGGCTCGTCGACAATGCCTCACAAAGTCAATCCAATTGACTTCGAAAATTCCGAGGGCAATCTAGGTCTGGCCAACGCGATATTGGCTCATTTGAGTGAAAAGTTGCCTATGAGCCGTTGGCAGCGGGACCTCACGGACAGCACGGTCCTCAGAAACATGGGAGTAGGCTTCGGTTATTCGCTACTCGCGTATACGGCAACACTCAAGGGCATAAGCAAACTTGAGGTTAACCCGTCACGTTTGGCTGAAGACTTGGACAACAGTTGGGAGGTGCTTGCCGAGCCCATCCAAACCGTTATGCGCCGCTATGGCATTCCTGAACCCTACGAGAAGCTCAAAGCGCTGACACGTGGGCAAGCCATCACCCGAGATACGCTGCATGCGTTTATTACAACGCTTGAGCTTCCGAAGGAGACTAAAACTCAGCTTCTGGCATTAACACCTGCGAATTATGTTGGACTTGCGAAGCAGTTGACTGAAACCTGGGGTCGGTAATTCGCGTGCTATCGCCCCGGTTCGACATCGACGTCCAGTTGTTTTTGAGCAAGCACTGGCAGAAAAAGCCGCTCCTGATTCGATCTGCACTGCCCGATTTTGAATCCCCCATTAGCCCTGAAGAATTAGCTGGTCTCGCAATGGAGGCCCAGGTCGACAGCCGAATTGTTAGTCGCCGGGGTAAGCAATGGCAACTGACTCAAGGGCCTTTCTCAGACGACAGCTTTGAGCGCACTGGTGAATGGAGCCTGCTCGTTCAGCGGGTTGATGAGTGGTTCCCTGAGGTTGCGGCACTGCGTGGCTGCGTTGACTTTATACCCTCTTGGAGAATGGATGATGTCATGGTCAGCTATGCAACCGATGGGGCGGGGGTGGGTCCACACTTTGATCAATATGACGTATTTTTGCTACAAGGTGCCGGTAAGCGGCATTGGAAGGTTGGGCCGCGGTGTGACCACACAACGCCCGTTATCGAATCAGGCGGCCTCAAACTCATTGAGGAATTTGAGTCGCCGCAAACCTTTGTATTAGAACCCGGTGATGTTTTGTACGTCCCCCCTGGATTTGCTCACTGGGGATCCGCTATCGGCGAAAGTATGACTTTTTCACTCGGTTTCCGGGCAACTCGAATGACCGACTTAGTGGCGCGACTGTCTGACAATGTCATCGAATCACTTCGAGAGGATCTCCTCTTAGAGGACCTCGACAGCCTGTGTGGACTAAGCCGAGCAGGCGAAATCACACCGCAGCAGATTCAAAATGCCCAAGGCGCAGTCGTCAGCGCTATTGAAGCCCTCGCCTCTGAAGACTGGTTCCCCGAGTTGCTGTCAGAGGCCCCAGTCGAGCCCATCCCGCAAGCGCTGCCCCTGAGTGATCGCATAATGCTATCAACACATCAGCGACTCTTATGGCGAGACGCAGGAGACGCGCTTATTGCCTACTTGGGCGGAGAAGCACATCGATTAGAACCGGTGGACGAACACTGGCTCTCAATGCTCTGCTCTGGTCGCAGTCTGTCGACAGCATCATTGGACACGCGTCAGTACGACATTGTCGCTAAGTGGTGGTTGCTGGGCTTTGTCGAAGAGCCTGAACTGGGGGTTACGCACTAACCTTCGAGAAGAATTCCCACCTCGTTACCCTCGCAGTGCACCGTGTATATCGGCAAACGGGCACATTGCCCCGAGAGGTGCTCACCGCTTGTCAACGAGAAGGCAAATCCGTGTCGTGGACAATAAATAACTCCAGATTCGATTTGCCCATGCTCCAACGACTGCTCTTGATGAGGACACAGCGCCGAAAACGCCCTGATCTCACCGCCTTCTCTCACTAAAATAAGGTGCAGCGAATCAATTTTAAACCGTTGTCGGTAACCTTCTTGAACGTTAATCAGCTTGTCCAGTGCTAGAAACCGCATCGTCTCAGGATTGCCTAAGTTGAGCGATAATTCGGTTAGCAGCGGTAACAGGCGTCAGCTCGCCTGCGCTGACCTGAACAAGCATCTGTGACAATTCTGTGCTGATTGTTGCGTTATCGTGCAATTGCTGACGCATCATTTCATCGGTTAACTGCCACATCCACTGTACGTTTTGTTCTGCCCGTTTTTGATCGAATGCCCCGTGATCGGCAGCCTCCTCCTTATAACGTCGCATCATGGCCCAACACTCCGTTAAACCCTCTTTCTTAAGCGCTGAGCAGGTGTGAACCTCGGGCTTCCAAAAGTCACCGGTACTCAGCAGGGACATAGCCGTCTGATAGTGAAGCTTGGTTTTTCGAGCGAGACTTGCACTCTCACCGTCCGCCTTATTAATCATGATGGCGTCAGCCAACTCTAAGATTCCTTTCTTTATGCCCTGAAGCTCATCGCCGCCGCCAGGCAGCAAAAGAATTAAAAAGAAATCGACCATGCTGCCAACTTGGTGTTCGGATTGGCCGACGCCGACGGTCTCGACGATGACAACGTCGAAACCTGCTGCCTCGCAGAGGAGCATCGACTCACGAGTCTTCAGTGCTACGCCACCCAAGGCACGCCCAGCCGGCGAGGGTCTAATAAACGCACGCGAATCTCGTGACAGCAGTTCCATACGGGTTTTGTCGCCCAAAATAGAACCACCTGCCTTGGGTGAGCTGGGGTCGACAGCTAAGACCGCGACTTTATGCCCCTCGGCGATTACGTGTTGCCCAAATGTTTCGATGAACGTGGACTTACCAACTCCTGGCACCCCCGTAATTCCAAGACGCAGACTTTTCCCCGTGTGCGGAAGTAACTCATTCAGGAGTTCTTGAGAAGCTTCCCTGTCCTTGGCCCGCGAGCTCTCGACCAGCGTAATCGCTTTAGCCAGCGCACGCCGATTCCCGGCAAGAATCGCTTCAGCTGTTGAGGTTAACGGCATCCAACACCTTTCGCGCTGCCTCTGGGATCGGCGTACCGGGGCCAAAGATCAGGGTCACACCGGCATCGTAAAGGTATTGATAATCCTGTTGTGGAATAACACCCCCCGCAATGACCACAATATCATCGGCCCCTTCCGCTTTGAGCGCTTGTATCAGCTGCGGCACAAGTGTCTTGTGTCCCGCAGCGAGGCTCGATGCACCGACAATGTGGACATCATTCTCAATGGCTTGGCGCGCGACTTCTTCAGGGGTCGAGAACATCGGTGAAAGATCAACATCAAACCCCACATCGGCAAACGCAGTCGCAACGACTTTCGCACCTCGGTCATGACCGTCTTGCCCCATCTTTGCCACCAACATTCGAGGTCTTCGTCCATGCTGTTGCACAAAATAATCGATATCCATGCCTATTTGCTTCCATTGCTCGTCGTTCTCATAGGCGGCACCGTAAACGCCAGAGACCGTCTGCGCGCTGGCGACGAAGCGCCCAAAATGCTCCTCGAGCGCATCTGAAATCTCACCAACCGTCGCGCGATTTCGCGTCGCCTCAATGGCCAGCTCCAGTAAGTTACCTGTCCCCGACTTTGCCGCCGCCGTCAGAGCGGCCAAACTGTCACTCACTTTGACACTATCACGCGACGTTTTGATCGATTTTAGTCGCGCAATCTGCGCCTCTCGAACGGCGTCATTGTCAACCTCGAGAATATCGACTTCGTCTTGCTCGTCAATTTGATATTTGTTTACACCGACGATCACGTCTTCGCCTCGGTCGATGCGCGCTTGTTTCTTCGCCGCTGCCTCTTCGATGCGGAGTTTTGGCAGACCCGTCTCGATGGCTTGCGCCATCCCACCCGCCTCTTCTACCTCGGCAATCAACGCTCTCGCTTTATCAGCCATCTCGCTGGTCAAGGACTCCATCATGTACGAACCGCCCCACGGATCAACCACCTGGCTGATCCCCGTCTCTTCCTGCAGCACCAGCTGCGTATTGCGCGCTACCCGCGCCGCGAACTCTGAAGGCAACGCAATCGCCTCATCCAGCGCATTGGTGTGCAGACTTTGGGTGCCGCCAAACACAGCGGCCATTGCCTCTATGGTCGTCCGCACAATGTTGTTGTAGGGGTCCTGCTCGGTCAAAGACCAACCCGATGTCTGACAATGTGTTCTCAACATCGAACTTTTAGGATTTTTCGGGTGAAACTCGCTGACGATCTCCGTCCACAGCAATCGAGCCGCCCGCATCTTGGCGATTTCCGTATAGAAATTCATGCCAATGCCCCAGAAAAATGACAGTCGTGGTGCAAAATCATCGATGTCGAGTCCGGCCGCAATCGCGGTACGAATGTATTCCTTACCGTCCGCCAGTGTGTAGGCAAGCTCAAGTGCGGCGTTAGCACCCGCCTCTTGCATGTGATACCCCGAAATAGAGATGGTATTGAAGCGCGGCATATTGTGAGAGCAGTACGCGATAATATCGCCAATAATGCGCATGCTGGAGATCGGCGGATAGATATAGGTGTTGCGAACCATAAACTCTTTTAAAATATCGTTCTGAATCGTCCCCGCTAGGGCTTGTGGCCCCACGCCCTGCTCCTCTGCTGCGACGATATAACCCGCAAGTACGGGCAACACAGCGCCATTCATGGTCATTGATACAGAAACCTTGTCCAGCGGGATACCGTGGAACAACACCTTCATGTCCTCAACTGAATCAACGGCGACCCCCGCTTTGCCGACATCGCCAGCGACACGTGGGTGGTCAGAGTCATATCCACGGTGTGTGGCGAGATCAAACGCAACTGAGACGCCTTGTCCGCCGGCTGCAAGTGCCTTACGGTAGAACGCATTGCTCGCCTCGGCGGTCGAGAAGCCCGCGTATTGGCGAATAGTCCAACGTCGACCTGCATACATCGTGGCTTGTGGCCCCCGAATGTATGGGCTGAGACCCGGCATCGTGTCGGTGTAGGGTAAATTTGCGGTGTCTTCTGCCGTGTAGAGCACTTTCATGGGGATATCGTCAGGCGTGAACCACGTAAATTCGTCTGGTAGCAGCCCTTTATTTTGCTTTGCTACCAGGGCAGCCCAGGCCGTCTTGCTCGAAGCCTCTGGATCATAAATGGGCATCAATGCTCTCCCTGCGGCTCAGAGAGCTCCACGAGCACACCGTCGCAACTCTTTGGGTGGATGAAAATAACGCGAGCGCCGTGCGCACCCGGCGTAGGTTTCTCACCGATAAACTGATAGCCCTTCGCTTTCAGACGGATCACATCCGCTTCGATATCATTTGTCCGAAAACACAAGTGGTGAATGCCACCGCCACGCTTCTCGAGGTAAGTCGCAATGGGCCCTGCCCCGTTTAGCGGATGAACCAGCTCAATACTGGTCGGCGGAAGCGGGAAGAAAGCGGTCGACGTCTGTGCTGTCTCCACGTCCTGGGTACCTGCGTAATCCAATCCAAAATCGGTCATAAACCGTTGAATAGCGGCCTCTAAGTCAGGGACTGCAATGGCGATATGATCTAATCCAGTAATCATGTAATTCTCCGAACTTAAATGACTGCATCCAACAGTGACTGGGTGCGCGTTGCTCGCCGCGCAGCCAATGCCTCGACTGAAATATCTTCAGGCTTTTCGTTGGGGGTCACTTTAAAGATAGGTTGTCCCTTTTTGATAATGACCCCATCGCCCTCAACAAGCACCTCATCAATTCGCCCATCAAAGGACGCATTAACCTTGTTGAACATTTTCATCACCTCGACGATAAACAATGGGTCACCGGCTTTAAACGACTTCCCTACTTCGACGTACAGGGGCTCCCCAGGGGATTCACGGCCATAAAACATACCGCCACTTGTGGCGACGATCTCATCGGACTTCGCCAACGGCGGCGGTGCAAGCGCTTTAGCCATTAAATCCTGGTGTTTGTCATTCAACAGGCGCTCCGGAATATGAATACTGAGGTCAGGTGCTACCGCCAAGTCATAAAATCCGGTTTGAGCGGCAATCGCAGGCAAAAGCAGTAACAGCGATAGTCCTGCTTGATGTCCAGCGTGTGCGGAACGGATCTGTGCCCATTTTTCATCAGGGAACTCGGCGTTCGTCCTTTGTTCAAGCGCGGTCTCAAGCGCGACCCACGAATCGACGTTCAGCGCCCTTGCTGCATCCATGTAAAAAGCTTCTGCCGTCTCCATCAGCACCGCGTCATGCGACCAAATTTTCTCTGAAGCCGCTGCAGTCCCTTCACTATCGAGGTCAAGGAAGTGGTAAGTATCGATTAACAAGTCCACCGGATTTTCGGCAAATCGGACGCGGTCCTGCTCAATCTCAAAAGAATCCTTGTTCGCGCTCAGCCACCCCGACAGCGTGTGGGGACATTGCAGTAACTTCATCATCGGTCGAAGAATTAAGGTTTTCTTAGTCTCAAGCACGGAGGCACTGACAGCGCGTCCAACGTAGGCGCGCCAGGCAACCTCAACATCGACCTCTCGAGCCACTGACGCCAATTCACCAACCGCAGTAATGTACGGCACGATAAACTTCGTTGTGGGCCGCGCGTTGACTGTCCGACTCAGAAACCAGTGAACTAGACCATAGTGGAAGTTGAGATTGGTGCTTAAATCCTGACCTCGTAACGTGGTTACCCTCAGAATCTCAGCCATTTCTTCGTAAGCAGAAAGCCGACTGTCGCCAACACTCAAAATCAGTGCGATATTTGAATCGTAAGCACCCGCGAGCGTATATTTCATAAAAACATCGGTATCGGGATTGTGCACACAGATGCCTTGATCGTCTCTAATTTCACCCGTGACGGCGTCTGACCAGTGCTCGATCTGGCCGCCAGCATGCGGCTGGAGAGCATCGTTCGTTGCATTCATCCGTGCTTCAAGGCTGTCGTTGTTGCGAAGAATTCGTTCCGGTTTTGGCAGCTTGGGTCCATGTGCCGCCAATAGCACCATCGCCTCAACCAACGAATTGACTGTAAAACTTTGCGCTTCGTCGTCTGGCTGACTAAATTTCAGCGCGTAACACAGTTCCGAAACCCGATGTTCAACCTGAATTCGCGTGTTCATTTCCATGAAAAAGTGACTGTCTGTATCGACAATACATTCAAAGGTGGATACCGAATCGAGTCCGACTGCAGCACCAAAGCGCGACGCTTCCTCCTCCATCGTGTCGAGCGTCTCAACGTCCGCACGCAAGACGCTGGCCTCATCGCCACGGCCAGAAGACTCTGCCTCTTGCGCGGCTTGAATCAGTGACTCTCGAGTCACTGAAACTTCGAGTAGCTTTTGCTCATGCATTTGCAGCGAACAGTCTCTCCCACCCAGCGTGGTACACCACTGTCCATTGCCAATAACCTGTATTTCTTGATGACGCGTAGACTCAATATTGAGCTCGACCAAGACGTTTTTATTGTCGCCCTTCCCTGACGCTTTAACCTCCTGAAGAATTTCTTTAACCAGTTCACCGGTCCGAGATGCTTCGCCACGCTCAACGATGCGCTGCCCTTTACCACCGCCACCGCCGATGGCCTTCAAACGAACCCGGTTATTAGGGTATCTGTCGTTCATTCCGCGCACGGATTGCTCTAAAGTCGTAATAAGGTCGTCTACGCTATAGACGTCAATCCCTGCGCGGTATGAGGCCAGTAAAACGCGATCCGCTATTTCTTCAAGGTCCGCACCATCAAAATTGACGTTGACCAGTCCCTCGCTGTCACATAACGCCTTCAATGCGTCGACCGTCGGATGCGATTTAAGCAGTGTGAGCGCGGTCGCATTATCGATTCCAGGTGTTACTGACACCCCAGCTTTCAGGGCCGTACGCTTTGCTTCGTCCTTGAGTCCAGCCTGCCGTACAGTGCGCGAACACGGACCAATAAAGATAAGCCCCGCTGCTTCCATCGACGCTACCATGGCCTCATCCTCGGCCATAAACCCGTAGCCGGCAAAGATGGCGTTATAGCCATGGCCATGCGCAATCTGAATGATTTCTTGAATTCTGGCCTCACGATCCGCTTTATCAACGCCTGAATAGTCGCTCACGCGGTGGACTCGGAGCGGGTCACCGATAACACGCAACTCCGGCGCTATGGCCCTGGGGTAGACAATCGAGTCCTTTTCAGACAGTAAAATCCCGTAGTCAGCAATGCCCATTTCTTCGAAGACATCCATAGCTTCCTTGCGAATGGGACCCCGACAAATAATCAAGGGTTTGATGTGGGTGCAGTCAAACTGACGAACCCAAGGACTACTGCTGTCACCAAGACGTCGTTCTTGATGGATCAGCGGGTTATGCAAATAGTGATCATTTGACACAGAAAAACTCCAATTTAACCGGCTGAATGTTTAGTGGAATTCGCGCTGGATGCCGCCCATCGGGCCGGGCTCATAATGACGCAAACAGAACATCAGGTGCTGACCGATAACCGAGCGGAGATCTGATGGCATCACGATTTGCGAGACCGAACCGAGACTCAACGCCTCCTCAGGGTTCATTATTTCGCGCTCGTAACGCTTGGCAAGATCAGCTTCGGCCGTTTTCACCCACTCGGCAACACTTTCATGAGCCGAGGTCTTAGCCTTATCTGGCGCCATCCCATTTGCAACGAGCTCGGCCTCGGCTTCAGAAACTCGACTCGATGCTGCGCGCCGAATAGCCTTCAGCTCGTCTTTGTAAACGTACTCCACCCCCGCGGGGCCCATGACTGCAACGCGCGTGGTCGGTAAAGCGACAACGAAGTCTGCGCCCGTGGGATAGTTATTGTACGAGGCATAGGCCCCCCCAAACGCGTTTCTTATCAAAATAAGGAATCGTGGTGTTCTTAAATCGACGATTGCATCCAGCATGGCACGCCCAGCCTGAACAATTCCGCGATGCTCCTGCTCCCTCCCTGGAAGAAAACCCGTCGTATCTTCAAGAAACATCACTGGGATGTTGTAAAGGTTGCAAAACCGGATAAACCGCGCATTTTTCAAGGCAGCATCAATGTCAATCTGTCCCGAGGATACTGCCGAGTTATTGGCAACAAAACCAACGACATGGCCACCGATTCGGCCCAAGCAGGTGATTGTGTTTTTGGCCCTCTCCTCTTGGATCTCTATAAAGTCGCCATGATCACACAACTGCTGAATGATGATTGAACTGTCGACCGGGGTATTGAATCCGGTGGCAGATTCAAAAGCGGTTTTCAGCAACGTATCAATGTCGCTGGTGTTCCTGCCAATGGGGTCTGAGCAGACCTGTACTTTGGGTCCCGTCGCATTACTGTCCGGGAGATACCGCAATATCTCTCTGACCTTTCGTAGCGCTGCCACCTCGTCCTCAACGACAAAGTCTGTGACGCCCGTTTGACTGTGAACATCTGGACCACCGAGTTCGTCGGGCGTGATGTCCTCACCTAAAACCGACTTGACCACCCCGGGCCCTGTCAAACCAAAAAACGTATCTCGAGGTTGAATAAGAAAACTACCTTGCCGCGGCAAATAACTTCCACCGCCGGCATTAAAACCAAACATACACATAATACTCGGCACGACGCCCGAGATCTTTCTGAGACCTGTGAATGCCTCTGCGTAACCGTCTAGCCCACCTACCCCTGCGGGAATGTATGCCCCAGCCGAATCGTTTAATCCCACTAGCGGAATCTTGCGTTGACCTGCGACCTCAAAAAGTCGAGCGAGTTTCTCGCCATTCGTCGCATCCATGGAGCCGGCTCTAAGCGTAAAGTCATGCCCATAAATTGCGACGTCACGCCCGTCGATCTTACCAATGGCCGTCACAAGCGACGCCCCATCCATATTTGGTCCCCAGTTTTGATACAGAATCGTGGGCGCTTCGTCGACGAGAAAGTGAACTCGCTCCCAGACAGTCATGCGATTTTTACTGTGCTGGCGCTGAATATTTCGATCGGTCGCCGCGGTTGTGGGCAATCGCTGCAACTCGAGACCGCGTGCAATGGCGAGCTCATACTCTGTGCTGGGCCGCTCTGTATCACCGATCACCTCAAAAGGGTTCGTCAGTGTAGGCTCTAAATTATTATCAGGTGTTAAGTCCATTCTCTTTCCTACGTCTCTGATGGAGTGCGACCAAGGTCGTAAGCCAAAAAATAACCGGCGCTAGAGATCATACGCACACGAGTCATTTCCGATGACCTCGACCATACTCGCATAGATGTTATGTAAAAAACCTCACCCATTTGCCGTATTTTTGTGCCGTTTGTCGCCTAAATCCGAGGAACATCGAGCCTTGAACAGAACTCGTGCCTTTCCTCAGGATCCGCAATTGACATCGCATGGCGCACAAAATCAGTGTTCAGATGAGGCGCAAGCTGTTCGATAAAGGCAAACATAAACCCTCTGAGAAAAGTGCCGCGTCGAAAGGCAATGCAAGACAGCATGGGCGAGAAGTACTTATTGCTGCCTATCCTTGCCAAGTCATCATCAATCGACTCTTCAACGGCCATGGTCGATATAATGCCGACGCCAAGCCCTCGTCGAACGTAGGTCTTAATCACATCTGCGTCGGCGGCTGTAACAACGTAGTTAGGAATTAAGCCTCGCGCCTCAAAGCCCTCATCGATGCGATAACGCCCTGTGAAGCCTTCCGTATAGGTGATAATGGGGTACTGAGCGACCTGTTCAAGTGTCGGATCGACAACGTCTGTCAAAGGATGCCCTTTTGGCACCACCACACAATGGGTCCAACGGAAAAACGGGAGGGACACAAGCGACGCATACTGCTGCACGGCTTCTGTCGCGATGGCAAAATCAACAGCGCCTTTGGCCGCCATCTCCGCGATCTGCTGTGGGCTCCCTTGCTTCATTTCCAGGGACACATCCGGGTGTTCCTGAACAAACTTTGAGATTGACTCGGGTAATACGTAACGGGCTTGCCCGTGCGTTGTGGCAACGGACATGCGGCCAGCCACGTTGTCTGAGTAATCCTGGGCGATACGCTTAATCGACTCAGTTTTTCGCAAAATCTCTCCGGCAATATCTATGATGGCTTCGCCGGCCGGCGTAATGTGAGTCAAATGCTTCCCACTACGAGCAAAGATCTCAACACCGAGCTCTCCCTCGAGCAGACGAATCTGCTTGCTAATACCGGGCTGTGAGGTAAAAAGACTTTGAGCGGTAGAAGACACGTTTAAGTCGTGGTGTGCCACCTCCCAGATGTACTTGAGTTGTTGCAACTTCATTAAGCACCTCAAGGAATAAAAATCGGGCCTTAAGATACTTTGGTTCTAAGGGTCTGTACAGTCAGTCGACTGGCTGATTGGCAATGCCGTGCGGCACATGCCCTGTCGCAATGTGATCGGCAGCGAGCTCACAGTGTGTCTCCTGATCGTCGAAGAACACGTCTGCGTCGTAGGCCTTTAAAAACTCAACTTTCGGCAAACCGCCTAAGAATATCGACTCGTCCAGTCGGATGTCCCACTCTCGGAGCGTTCGAATCACGCGCTCATGCGCTGGGGCAGACCGCGCCGTGACGAGTGCCGTTCGGATTAATTGATCATCCTCTGGTAGCGCTCGTTGAAGTGTGTGTAAGGCACTTAAAAAGCTCTTGAACGGACCACCCATTAAAGGCTCATTGCGTTGTGCTCGCTCGCTCGCTGTGAATGCCGCAAGACCCTCGGACTTATAGACACGTTCAGCTTCATCCGAGAAGAGCACCGCATCACCATCAAAAGCAAAACGAATCGTTCCGCTCGTGCTTTCGCATACGGGTTTTGAGACTAATGTGGCTGCCGCGACGTTATTTTCAAGCGCCATTCGCACGTCATCAGCTTCAGACGAGAGAAACAAGTGACATCCAAAGGCTTGTATGTAACGCCACGGTGACTCACCACCGCAAAACGCCGCTCGAGTAATGGGCAGCCCATAGTGCTCGATAGAATTGAAAATGCGCAGCCCGGTATCGGCTGAATTTCGCGATAAAAGAACGACCTCGACTCCCAAGGGCTCCGTCAACGCCGTATTAAGCGCCAGCAGTTTTTTCGCCAGCGCAAATGCCTGCCCAGGCTCTAGCGGCACGTCTTCATGTTCTATTTGATAGGCAGAATAGGCCTCAAGGCCTGCTTGCTCATACACCAAGTGCTCGGCATCGAGGTTAAAAAGAGCCCGCGATGAAATCGCGATAACCAGCTTCTCAGATGCGGGGGTCACCAATTTATGGGGCCTCTGTGGCGTCCGTGCGCTGCCTGTCGCGCGCGAAGTAATCTTTCGTCAACGCAAAAACCACGGGCGACAGTAGCAATAGTCCAATCAAGTTGGGAATCGCCATAAAGGCATTAAGCGTGTCCGCGATAAGCCAAATCAATCCCAAGTCTGCGCCTGCTCCGACAGGAATTGCTAATACCCAAAGTATTCTGAACGGCATAATGCCCCGAGTACCAAACAGATAAACGACGCAACGCTCTCCGTAGAATGCCCAGCCCATCATGGTGGTGGTCGCGAAGACGACAACGCCGATTGTCACTATCCATTCGCCTCCCGGCAGCACAGCGCCAAAAGCCATCGAGGTGAGGCTGGCCCCTGATACCCCCGATTCCAGAACGCCTGTCAGCACGATAACCAGTCCTGTCATCGTGCAGACTATGAGCGTATCGATCATGGTGCCCAACATCGCCACCAACCCCTGCTCTACAGGCTCATTGGTTTTAGCCGCCGCGTGTGCAATGGGCGCACTACCCAAACCCGCTTCGTTCGAGAAAATGCCGCGTGCCACCCCGAAGCGGATCGCCGCCCAGACCGTTGCTCCTGCAAAGCCACCCGCTGCCGAAGCGCCGTTGAAGGCGCTGTCAAAAATAACGCCAAAGGCTTCTGGCACCGCGCTGAGATTCAACGAGATGACGATTAAGCTCATGACAATGTAGGAGATTGCCATTACCGGCACCACGGCGCCCGCGGTGTCGGCAATCCGTTTGATTCCCCCTAAGATGACCGCGCCCACCACAAGCATCAGTGCAATACCCGTCACCCACCAAGGGATGCCGACATTGTCTGCTAGAACCTGCGCTACTGAATTCGACTGCACGGTATTGGCAAGCCCAAAACCCGCGGTTGCGCCAAAGAGTGCAAACGCAAAGGCCAATCCTGTCGCAAACCCACCGTAGCGAGGGCCCAATCCATTTCGGATGTAGTACATTGGGCCGCCGCTGAACCCACCCTGGTCGTCCTGCTCCCGATAACGAACAGCCAGGACGCCCTCCGCATACTTTGTCGCCATCCCAAAGAGCGCCGTAATCCACATCCAAAATAAAGCGCCCGGCCCGCCCAGCGTAATGGCTGTGGCAACACCCGCAATATTTCCCGTTCCAATCGTGGCAGACAGCGACGTCATTAACGCCTTAAAGGGTGCGATGTCGCCCTCGCCACGGCCTGACACCCCGGAAAATAAAAGAGACACGGCACGCGGTACTTTCCGCATAGTCATGAAGCCAAGCCCTGCGGTCAGGTAGATACCCGTACCCAGCAGGAGTATTAGCATCGGAAGTCCCCACGCCACTGCGTTAATGTCGCGGATAATTGTTTCAACCATGCCTACTCTCGCTCTTAATGTGGTGTGTTGACGGCTTGAACTCGCTGCAGCGAAGTTTGAAGCGCATCTGCATGTGGAAAGATACCGAATACCCCTCCCGTATGCACAAAAATGATATCCGCAGCGTCCGACTGAAACGACGAGTGCTCAAGATCAGTCACCATGCCGTGAAAGGCCTTGCCTGTATAGACGGGATCAAGCGTGATCCCCTCCAGTCGAGCCAACTGTGCCAGTGTATCAAATACCGCCTGATCAGCCCGTCCATACCCCGGTCCAATAAAATGATCATTGGTGATCGTCTTAATCGGCTCGACCGGCAAGTCAGGTGTCGCGGCGCGCAAGGCTTGCCAGTCTTGCTGCGCCTTCTCGTTGAAATAGGCAGCATCATCGCAGACTGCATAACTGATAACGTCTGCTGGCAGCTTGTGCATTAGCACACCCGCATTTAAACCTGCCTGCGTTCCCCCAGAGCCTGTTGCATGAACAATGGCCGCTTGCCGTATCGCGTGGCGCGCCATGTCTGACGCGAGCTCTTCAACCGCTGCAATGTATCCCCAAATACCGATTTCATCACTACCGCCAATGGGCAGAGACAACGCCTTCTCTCCCTTAGCGGCCCAGCGCTGCACCGCGTTGGCTAAGTGCTGGGTCATTTCATCGCCGGTCGTACTGCGAGACACATAAGTGATGTCGGCATCGAGCAATCGGCTCAATAAGTAGTTTCCTTCAAGCGCTTGCTCTTCCCCACGCAGAATTAGCTCGCACTTTAAGCCCAACTGTGCGGCAACAGCCGCGGTTGCTCGACAATGGTTACTCTGCAGCGCGCCGGCCGTAACCAAAACGGTACATTTGCGTGCTCGCGCCTCTGCCGCTATGAACTCGAGCTTTCTGACCTTGTTTCCAGTCAAGAGTGAGCCCGTGAGATCATCGCGCTTGCACCAGATTCGGCGTCCGCGGCCCCAACGAGCAGTTGCACGTTCGAGAAGCACAAAAGGCGACGGCAAGAGCGCCAGCAGCTCCCTCGGTGGGTACTGAACCATGCGTTTATGCGCCTAAGGTTTTAATCGTGCCTTTGGGCAATGTTGCGGTGACGTGCGTGCGTTGAAACTTAAGATCGACCTTGTCTGACACATTGACCACCACGTACAAGTCCGACAGATCCATAACCTTTCCCATAAGTCCGGAGCTCATTAACACCTCATCACCCTTGGACAACGAGCTGACCAGTTCCGCATGCTCTTTCTGGCGCTTGCGCTGAGGCCTAATGGTCGTGAAGTACATAAAAATCAACAAGCCAATCATCATCGCCGGGAGGAACCACTCCCCACCCGCGGGTGCTGAATTTGCCGTCTGTGCATGCGCCTGACTAATAAACATAACTAAACCTCATTAAATTAGTAACTTACAGAATAAACGTGATAATTGTTCTACATTTCAAAATCAATAATAACAGGGGCATGATCCGAGAATCGCGTCTCTTTATACACGGCGACCTTACGCGCACGCCCTGAGAGCCCCGGGCTGACCAGCATATAATCGAGTCGCCATCCGGTGTTGTTCGCCCATGCTTGCCCCCTGTTGGACCACCAGGTGTACTGCTCAGGCTCGGACGTGAACTCCCGAAACGCATCAACCCAACCCTGCTCCTCATATAAATGGGTCAGCCACTCGCGTTCATAGGGCATAAATCCAGAGTTTTTCTGATTATTTCGCCAGTTTTTTAGGTCAATATTCTGATGGCAGGTGTTCCAGTCCGCGCAAATTATAAACTCTCGACCCTCGCTCAGCAGGCTTTTCAGGTGCGGGGTGAACCGCTCCATGAACACATCCTTACGTGCCTGGGCAGCCTCGTTACTTGACCCAGAAGGCACGTAGAGTGAAATCACGCTCAGTCCCTCGAAGTCCGCACGCAAATAACGTCCCTCAGAGTCAACCGGCTCCCAACCCACTTTCACCTCAATACTCTGAGGCTTTTGTTTTGCGAAAAGTGCCGTGCCGCTGTAGCCCTTGCGCTCAGCATCGTTGTAATAGCAGTGGTAGCCTTCTGGACGAAACACATCGTCGACCAGTTGATGCTCCTGTGCCTTCGTTTCCTGAATGCACACCACGTCGGCGTCCTGATTCGCAAGCCACTCAAAGAACCCTTTTCGGTTCGCGGCGCGAATACCATTGGTATTACAAGTGATTGCTCTGTACACCGTTTCTCAGTCCTTTTTCACACCCTGAACCATCGTTTGGGCGCCCTTAATGAAGTCTTTCGTCTCCTCAGAGTCCTCATTGCCGTCACGCAACAACCGCAAATCAACAGGAATAGCCAGTCCTTTTTCCGCAGCGGGTCGCTGCTTTATGGCCTTGTGCCAACGTTGAAGATGTTCAAGACCGTCAATTTCTATTCCGCTCCAGCGGTGTGTTCGCACCCACGCCCAGTTCGCCATGTCAGCAATGCTGTAATCGCCGGCAAGGTACTCCGTCTTGCTCAACTGTGTATCGAGCACCTCAAACAGTCGGCGCCCTTCGCTCTGATAGCGGTCAATTGCCGGCTGTAATGTCTCTGGGAAATAGCGAAAAAAAACATTCGCCTGCCCCATCATAGGTCCAACACCGCCCATCTGAAACATAAGCCACTGAATGACGCGCGATCGCCCAACGACGTCAGTCGGGAGGAATTTCCCACTTTTTTCCGCGAGGTGCATCATGATGGCACCTGACTCAAAGATCGACAGGTCAAAATCCCTGTCATAAATTGCGGGAATTCGCCCGTTGGGTGAGTGCGTTAAAAACGGCTCTCGCTTTTGCTCGCCCGAACGCAGGTCAATGGTCTGGAACTCATAGTCCAACCCCATCTCTTCTAACGCGATCGAAACCTTATGTCCATTGGGTGTGGGCGAGGTAAACAGATCAATCACAAACCAAGCTCCGCCATCTTATGCAGAACCACTTCGTGGTGATCTTTCGTCTTAAACTTGTCGAAAATGTGCCGCAGTACACCTTGTTTGTCGATCAGGTAGCTGGTCCGAAGAATTCCGTCGTATTCACGACCCATAAACTTCTTGGGTCCCCATGCGCCATAGGCATCTGCCACTGCGTGATCCTCGTCGCTCAACAATTGAAAGTTGAGCTCATCGCGCTCAACAAACTTTGCTAACCGCTTGACCGGGTCTGGGCTGATCCCAAAAACAACAGTATCGTGAGAGGCCAATTGCTTGGCACTGTCTCTCAATCCTTGCGCTTGAACCGTGCATCCAGGCGTCATGGCTTTTGGATAAAAATACACCAGCACATTTTTCGCGCCCTGATAGTCAGCAAGCGACACCGCGTTCGCGTGATTATCCATGAGTGTGAAAGCTGGTGCTGCGATGTCTATCGTGAGAAGTGCCATATTAAAATCCTCTACCGTGTTGTTAGTGAAGTGTAGGGCGTCCCTTTATTACAGGCGAGTCAGAGCCGGTCAGCCCGCCCGCCTTTTCTGGTAACGAATTGTGCTGTTTCTGACTGGAAATTCCTGTGTTTTACGGTCTTCAAAAAACTCTCTAAGCATCTCAATAACGACGGGGAAGGCGAGCTCGTCCCACGGAATTTCATCCTCGGCGTAAAGCTTGCTCTCCAAGCTCTCTGAGCCCGCACCAAACTTCTCGTCAAGGACGTCACAGCGATAAAATACGTAAACCTGGCTAATGTGCGGCACGTCAAATATTCGATAGAGCGCCATGTTGACGGCCCGTGCCTCTGCTTCTTCCCATGTCTCACGCGCAGCACCTTCCTCGGTGGTTTCGCGGTTTTCCATAAACCCAGCGGGCAAGGTCCATTTGCCATAACGCGGCTCGATCGCACGCTTGCACAACAGAACTTTGTCACCGATGGTGGGAATGCACCCTACAATCACCTTCGGATTGACGTAGAAAATCTCCTTGCACGCCGGACACACGTCACGCTCTCGGTCTTCACCCTCAGGAATCTCTCGCACCGTCTCGTGCGCGCATTTGGAGCAGTACTTCATGGCGCTTTATCCTTATCAACCCAGCGAACGCGGCGGGCCTTATCCGAACCCTTCACCGTAACCCACACAACCCCGTCGTCAAACCGCTCTCGCTTCCAAAACGGAGCATCGGTCTTTAATACGTCCATAATAAACTCGCACGCACTAAATGCTTCTGCACGATGGTCAGCACTGGTGGCAACAAACACAATGGGATCTTCGACAGGCAATGTTCCAAAACGATGAACAATATGCCAAGCCTTTAAGCCAAACCGCGACGCGGCCGCCTCGCCCAACTCAGTCAGCACTTTACTGGCCATTTCGACATAACACTCAAGAAACAAATCCTCGACCTGGCTCGTCTTACTAAAATCGCGAACGAAGCCGACAAAGGTGGTGACCGCTGCATGCGGGTGCCTCGCATAGAACTCAGAAGCCAATTGCCCCGGATCGATCAGCAGGTCGGTTACCACAGCCCTCATCTCACCCACCAGTCATGGGTGGAAAAAAAGCCAGCTCGTCGCCGTCGGCAAGATTTTCTTCCGGGAAAACGACACGTTGGTTGACGGCTTGTATTAGATTGGGATGTGACAATGCGGTGGACCAAGCCTCGCCGCGCTCGCTTAAGACGGCTTTGACTTGCTTGACCGTTGAAAGCGATTCAGACCACTCTAAGACGAGCTCTTCAGTCGCGACGGCCTCACGAATCAAAGAAAAAAACTTAACCGTGATCGTCACTTCGCCACTCACCTGTTTTTCCACCCGACTTCTCGATCAACATGACCTCCTCGATCACCATACCGCGGTCAATCGATTTTGCCATATCGTAGATTGTCAGCGCCGCAACAGACGCGGCTGTAAGCGCTTCCATTTCAATACCGGTTTGCCCCCGCACCTTACAGGTGACCTCGATGACAATCCCCGGAAGCGCAAGGTCAGCACGCAGCTCAACCGCAACCTTAGTAATGGGTAACGGATGGCATAGTGGGATCAAATCACTCGTCTTCTTGGCGGCTTGAATAGCGGCAATTCGCGCCGTCGCAAATGCGTCTCCCTTGGACAGCTCACTTGCCGAAATTGCAGAGAGTGTCTCGGGTTTCATGCGGATCTGCGCGCGCGCGACAGCGACGCGGGAGGTCACGGCCTTGTCTCCAACGTCTACCATATGGGCTTCACCCCGACTGTCTAAATGTGTCAACGGCTGATCTGTATTCATTGTGTAATGCTATCACGGTGCGCAGTGCTAAGAGCTTACAATAAGTCTGGCATTGTGTATCGACGACAGTGTTTTGCTGCACAGCCCAGTGACTGATTGATGACGTCTCAACGGACGCGCTAGTCGGCACAGTAGCGCCTCAAATCGTTCGGCGCGTTTAACGGGTCGATCGAGGCCTCTGCTTAGTGCGCTCGTGGGCCCACCCTTTTACGATAGTGGCAGGATTTCCCTTTTATGGACGCAAGACAACGCGTACTCTGCGCGCTTTCCCCACCCGTGCACAGACTATGACCGATACCACAACCAATCCTGTGGCTTTTGACAGCCTCGGGCTACCCACATTTTTGCTCGAGTCACTCAGCGTTTTAGGTTACGAAGAGGCCACTCCGATTCAAGCCGAGACCGTACCGGCACTGCTGGAGGGGAGAGACGTTGTAGGTATTGCCCAGACGGGAACTGGAAAGACTGCGGCCTTTGCCCTCCCTGTGCTGGCACTACTCGACTACAAAAACCGAGCCCCTCAGGTATTGGTGTTGTGCCCTACGCGCGAGCTGTCAATGCAAGTTGCTGATGCGTTTCGATCGTACGCGAAAGGATCACCCGGTTGCCGAGTCGTTACACTCTGCGGCGGCAACGATATGCGGCAACAACTGAAGAGTCTTAAAGAAGGTGTGCATATTGTTGTCGCCACACCAGGACGGCTTTTAGACCACCTCAAGCGAGGCAGCGCCGATTTCAGTCAGATTAAAACAGTCGTTCTGGATGAAGCGGACGAAATGCTTCGGATGGGTTTTATTGACGATGTCGACCAAATTTTAGCCCAGACACCCAAAGGCCGAAGAGTCGCCCTGTTCTCTGCAACCATGCCTCCGCGCATCAGAGAGATCGCCAGCGAACATTTGGACAACCCCGTTGAAATAGCCATCACCTCTGGTGCAACGACCAACGTCAACATTGATCAGTACTATTGGCTGGTCAAAGGTACAAACAAACTCGACGCACTGGCACGATTCCTTGGTGTAGAGAATACGCAAGGCGTTATTGTTTTCGTCCGCACACGCGAGAGCACGTCGGCCATCGCTGAGCAGTTGAGACAGCGGGGCTTTAATGCCGCGCCACTCAATGGTGACATTGATCAGAAAACGCGAATTAAGACGGTCGAGCAACTCAAATCAGGGCGCGTCGATATTATTGTCGCGACCGATGTGGCGGCGCGCGGACTCGATGTCGAACGGATCACCCACGTGATCAACTACGACATTCCCTTTGACCGAGAGTCATATGTTCATCGTATAGGCCGCACGGGCCGTGCTGGGCGTGAGGGAAAGGCCATTTTATTCGTCGCTCCAAGAGAGCGGCGAATGCTCAGCAATATTGAGCGAGTCACCAAACAAAAAATTCAGCAAATCGAGTTGCCCAGTCTTGCTGACATTGATGCCAAGGCGCGCGCGCGGCTTATCGATCAACTGAAGTCAGGGATGAGTCGCCCCGCTCACCCACGTGCTAATGAGGCGATTGAGCAACTCATAAACGAAGGCCACACGCATCGCGATATCTCGATGGCGCTTGCAACTATGTTGATTGACGGAATCGACCCGGCAGCCGAACCGAACAAGGCTAAAACCACTTCAGAGACGGGTGTTTCCAGACACACAAAGGACACAGCACCCGCACCGACGAAAGACAAGAAAGGACAAGAGCGCAAGGTGCCACTGACCTATACCGCCAAAGAGTTGGGACGTGCCACGCCGCTCGAAGACCATCCAGACGTCGTCATGGAACGATTCTGGTTGGCTATAGGACGGGACAAAGGGGTCAAACCACGAGAGATCATGGGCGCGGTTGCTAACGAAGTCGGGATCGAAGGACAGTTTATTGGCAAGGTTAATATCTTTGAGCACTACTCGACCGTAGATCTTCCTGAGGGCATGCCCAAGCAGATTTTGAAGCACCTTAAAAAAGTGCGCGTCAAGGGCGCAAATCTAGGTGCTGTCAGGGTTGTCGATTCGCTCTCGGCGTAACCCCCCCGTCTAAATCCGGTCTAGAAATTTATGCTTGCACATGAGACGCTGATTACTGTGGATCGGTGTTTGATGTCACATGCAGCGCCGTTCCGCTCAACAACAATAAACTCAGCGGAGCGCAATGATGGATTTTCATTTCAATAACGTATGGACCGCGCTGTCGGAGGCATTCCCCGATAGGCCCGCGTTGATCTGCGAGGGCAACACCGTAACCTGGTCAGAATTCAATGACCGAGCTGCGCGGCTTGCAGGGCTATTTCAGTCGCATAAGGTGACTTCTGGCGCATCAGTCGGCTTGTATATGCTCAATTGTAACGAGTACACCGAAGCGCATTTTGGATGCTTCAAAAGCGCCCTATGTCCGGTCAATGTGAACTATCGATATCGATCAGAAGAACTCGTCTATCTGCTCGATAACAGTGACGCGCAGGTCGTTATTTACCACGCTAGCTTCGCACCCCGAGTCAGGGAAATTCGAGAAAGTCTTCCCAATATAAAACTCTATATCCAAGTCGATGACGAGTCTGGAGTGCCGCTGTTAGAGGGTGCGATCGATTATGACGATGCGATTACGTCCTCGGCACCAGTCCCCTTTACACCTGGCAAATTCGAAGACCGCTACATGCTCTACACCGGCGGCACAACGGGGATGCCAAAGGGAGTGATGTATGACAATGGTGCATTGGCTCACTGGCTATCGATTGGCGGTGTCACCTCTAGAGGATTGGCGCCCCCAAGCTCTGTTGACGATCTAATTGAAGCGACACGAACGATTACCGCAATGGACAAGGTGCATCGAAGCCTGCCTGCTTGTCCGCAAATGCATGGAACTGGAATGTGGATCGGCACGATGGTGGCACTGAACTGTGGCGGCACCGTCGTGACGCAGCGAACCTCCCACCTCGATGCGGATGCACTGATTCAATGCGTTATCGATAACCAGGTCACCGATTTAACGATTGTTGGCGATGCGTTTGCACGCCCTATTCTTGCTGCGCTCGATGCGGCGCATGATGCAGGCACACCCTATGACTTGTCTTGCCTGGGCCAAATCGCCTCCTCGGGCGTCATGTGGTCTTCTGAAATCAAAGAGGGCTTGCTCAGACACCATGACATGATTCTCAACGATATTATGGGCTCCACAGAGGGTTCTATGGGCGGGTCGATCAGCACGCGCGAAGGCGCCGCCAAAACTGCGAAATTCATGGTGGCCGACTACGTAAAAGTCCTCAACGAGGACGATGAACCGGTTAAACCCGGGTCCGGAGAGATGGGGATGGTCGCCACCGCAGGTATCGTCCCACGCGGTTATTATAAGGACGAGGAAAAGTCAGCACGCACCTTTCGAGTGGTCAATGGCATTCGATACTCGTTCCCAGGCGATTACGCCACGGTCGAAGCCGATGGTTCCATCACCCTGCTGGGGCGAGGGTCTCAGTGCATCAATACGGGCGGGGAGAAAGTCTTTACCGAAGAGGTCGAAGAAGCGATTAAACGCCATGCGGACGTTGAAGATTGTCTAGTCGTAGGGCTGCCCGACGAGCGATTGGGCAATCGAGTGGTCGCAGTGTATTCACAAAAAGCCCACACCGCTGCCATTGGCGACGATGGGCTCCGAGAGCACGTGCGAACTCAGCTGGCAAGCTATAAGGCCCCTAAGCAATCTATCCTTGTCGATGTGGTTCAGCGAGCGCCAAACGGTAAAGCCGACTATAAGTGGGCGAAGGCTACGGCGGAAATGCATCAGTAGACGCGTAAAAGTAAGGTCTTCGAGCGACCGGGGCTTCCCCCCGGATGCGCAATACGGCCAAGTCGCAAGAGAGTCTCTATGAAAACACCCGCTTTTGTATTCTTACTGTCACTCCTTTGTACTGCCTGTGGAGGCGGCGGTGGTGGTTCAAGCATCACACCGCCCGCCCCGATTGCACAGCCGCCTGTATTCGAGTCGCCACACCCGGCGACGTGGGAAACGCAGTCGCCCGCGGATGCCGGATTTAACGCTGCCGCCTTAGAGGAGGCGTTTGGTTATGCGATGGCTGACGGATCATTCACGCAAGCCGTACTCGTCGTAAAAGCCGGCAAGTTGGTCGACGAGCGGTATCGCGGTATCGCCGAAGGTGAAGTCGCCACCATAACGTCGCTGTCCTCGACGCCTACCGCGCAAGACCCAGCATTTTGGCAAAATGATTTCGGGAGCAGAGACCGAGACAGCCTCGTCACCTCGTGGTCAACCGCAAAATCGTTCACCAGCATTCTCATTGGTATTGCCATTGAAAAAGGGCTGATAAACGGCACTAGCCAACCGGCCTCTGATTTCATTACAGAGTGGCAATCGGACGAACGGTCGAGTATTACCATTGAGCAACTATTGGACATGCGATCGGGGTTAGTCCCTATTTGCTTCATTTCGGAAACGGGTAGTGCCGGCGAGTGCCAGAATGAAAGCGACGGTGCTGCCGGGGGAAATATTGTATTCGCTCAAGATCAGATGTCTGCCTGTATACACCGGCCCTTAGCTCGCGATGGGGCGTCCTATCCCTGGGTAAGCGGCGGCACTTACCGGGCGGGTGAGTTTCTCTACGCCAACTGCGACACCCAAGTCCTTGGGGAAATTCTATACCGCGCGACGGGGCAGGATCCCGGTATTTTTGCAGAGGCGGAACTGTTTGAGCCGCTCAACATCGACGCATTTTGGTGGCGAGACAATGTTGAAGGTGGTCAATCCAACGGCAATTATCTGACCTACTGCTGCCTTGACTCGACGGCGCGGGACTTCGCCAAATTTGGATATCTCATTCAATTGGGTGCATTGGAACTAGAGAGCGGTAGGTACTACTCGAACTATATCGCTAGTGTCACCGCCATGAGCAGCTTTTACGACAAGCAGTTCTGGAGCTTTTGCGCTGAAACAAATGACGACGGTGAGTGCGTCAACAGGGTAATCCACACCTCTGGATTTGACGGCCAATTTATTGCTATCGACCAAAAAAATGACTTGGTGATTGTTAGGACGAGCCTCTACCAGTCCTATCTGAATTTTTCCGACGAGCGCAAAATGCGATTGGTGCCGGGCCTTGT
>JABIZW010000243.1 GCA_018666295.1 Halieaceae bacterium | reverse complement strand
GAGCGACTCGATTGCGTCACGAATAGCCGCAGGAATGACCGCTGAGCAGTTGGCCTCACGATCGACAAAGGCGTGTGTAAAACGTCCCGTCACACTACTTAACGCGGCACCAATAGCGAAAACACCGATTTCCCAAGTGACCGACTTTTCGCCCAGACGCGCCACGCGCAGACCCAATTCCAGGTCTTGCGGGTAAGTCAGAGGTGAAAAATAGTCTGCCGATGAATTCACCACGTAGCCCACAACGCGATCTAGACCCGGCTTCATCCCACCTTCTTCGATCAAAAAGCGATTCACTACCGAGTCGAAAAAAGCGTAGTAAGCGACGTTGTTAATGTGCCCGTAAATGTCATTATCTGCCCAGCGACTGTTCAGCGGGTAAAAGGCTGAAAACTGGTCTCTGGCTGATGGTGAGGCTCTCTCGATCAAGACCACCCACTCCAAGCGTCACGATAAAGCCGTAAAGCGGTCGCTTCATCGACCTCTCTCGGATTATTGATCAGCAGTCGCTGTTGGAACATGGCATCTTTCGCGAGCATTGCGAGATCTTTCTCGGGAATATCAGCCTGCGCAAGCGTCGCCGGAAGACCACTGTCATCAATCAACGCTTTCAGCCAGTCGATCAGGCCCTGGGCCGATCGCGCGGCACCGGGGAGCACGCATGCCAGCTCCGTATAGAGCTCCGGGCAAACCTCGGCATTGAAGGACAGTACGGCCGGCAGCATCAAGGAGTTACTCAGGCCGTGGGGTATATGGTAGTGCCCGCCCAGCGGGTAAGCGAGCGCGTGAACGGCACCTACCGGGGCATTGGCAAACGCCTGCCCTGCAAACATTGAACCTAACAACACGGCCTCTCGTGCTGATACGTCGTCCGGCGTGGTTAACACCGTTCTCATATTTCCCGCCAACAGCGTCAAGGCTCTGAGCGCCAACATGTCGGAAATAGGATTTTTCTTAATCTTTGAGGTGTAGGCTTCGATCGCGTGAACCATCGCGTCAATGCCGGTCATGGCCGTAATGTGCTGAGGCAGCCCCAACGTCAACGACGCGTCAAGAATCGCAACATCGGGTAACAGTACTGGCGAACTCACACCAGCTTTAGTGGTCTCGCCCGTGGTAATAATAGCAACTGGCGTAACCTCTGAACCTGTCCCTGCCGTCGTTGGCGCTAAAAAAAGCGGTACACGCGGACTCGACACCATTCCCACGCCGTAGATCTCCGACAGAGCCTGCTGACCACTGGCGAGCACAGAAACGACCTTCGCCACATCCATCGAGCTGCCACCGCCGATGGCAATAACCGAATCACATTGCCCTGATTCAAACACCTCTAAACACGCGCCGACCACGCGCTCCGAAGGATCGGGCTCGATGCCATCAAACACAGTGACGCTAGAACAGGCCTGCCGTAGGTGATCGATTGAGGGTACAACAACGCCCAGCTCAATGAGCATGGCATCGGTGACAAACAAGGGGCGGGACAAACCTCGCTCTGACAAGAGACTCGAAAGGTGTAAGACGGCGCCCGATTGCACGAGCGTCGTCTTAACCGACTGAAAAGAGAAGCCGTCCATCACTTAAAACGTGAAGATAACTTTGCCTTTGGCACGCCGCTCCATCATTGCAGCATAACCGGCCTCATACTCCTCGATAGGGAATACGTCCGTAACCACAGGGTTCAGCTTGCCATCGCGGAACAGTCCCCACAGCTCCTCTACATTTTGTTGCTGCTCAGCCGGCTCCTCCGCCAGAAAGCGACCCCAGAACACGCCCACCAAAGAACAGCCTTTCAGCAAGGTCAAATTAAGCGGAATACTGGGGATGGGGCCAGATGCAAAACCAATCACAAGGTAGCGGCCGTTCCACGCCATACTTCGAACCGCCGGCTCTGCATAATCGCCACCCACGGGGTCGTAGACAACATCGACCCCTTTGCCACCAGTAATCTCCTTAATGCGGTCTTTCATCGACTCATTGCTGTAGTTGATGACCTCATCAGCACCGAGTTGCTTGCACAGTTCGAGCTTTTCATCAGAACTCGCTGCGGCAATGACGCGGGCCCCCATAACTTTTCCAAGCTCAACCGCCGTACTCCCGACACCGCCGGCCGCACCCATGACGAGCATGGTTTCACCGGCTTTAAGTTGTCCTCGCTGCTTGAGTGCGTAGTAGGACGTGAAGTAAGTCATACCCACGCCCGCTGCTGCAGTGAAGTCAATGCCTTCCGGTTTAGGCAGCAAAGCATTCTCATTAACCACGGCCTCGCTAGCAAAGCCGCCAACACCACCGAGTTGAATCACACTGTCGCCGACCGACCAACGCGAGACCGCAGAGCCTACCTCTGTGACAATCCCAGCAGACTCTCCACCGGGCACAAAAGGCATGGGCGGCTGCATTTGATACTTGCCCTGAATAATTAAGACATCCGGAAAGTTGAGCCCCGCGGCCTTAACGTCCATTCGCACATCGTGAGCGCCGAGCTCGGGCGTTTCCCAGTCATGGGCCAAAGAGAGCTTATCGGGAAGCCCGTGTTCGCTACATACGACCGCTTTAACCATTTTAGTAGACCTCAAACAGACCGGCTGCACCCATACCACCGCCGACACACATGGTAATAACCACGTACTTAACGCCACGACGCTTGCCTTCAATGAGCGCGTGTCCAATCATGCGCGAGCCACTCATACCGTAGGGGTGCCCAATCGCGATAGCGCCGCCGTCCACGTTCAGCTTGTCGTTGTCGATACCCAGCGTGTCGCGACAGTAGATCACCTGCACGGCGAACGCCTCATTGAGCTCCCATAAGCCAATATCATTGACCGTGAGTCCGTGCTGCTTTAAGAGCTTTGGTACTGCAAACACGGGACCGATACCCATTTCATCGGGCGCACATCCCGCCACTGCCATACCGCGGTAAGCACCCAGGGGTTCAAGGCCCAGAGAGTTCGCTAACTCGCTGCTCATGACCACCTGCGCCGACGCGCCGTCTGAAAGCTGCGATGCGTTGCCAGCCGTAATCGTACCGCCTTCAATTACAGTTCTTAGGCTCTTAACACCTTCTAGTGTCGAGGGCCGAACACCTTCATCCGCTGAAACCGTCGCCTCAGCCGTCGACTGCTCACCCGTGGCTTTGTCATAAACAATACGGTCACAGGTCACGGGCGTAAGCTCAGCGTCATATCGACCCGCCGCGTACGCCGCAGCCGTCCGCTCTTGCGACTGCAGACCGTATTCGTCCATTGCGTCGCGCGCGATACCGTAGCGAGCCGCGACCACTTCGGCAGTCTGCAACATGGGCATGTAAATGTCTTTCTGAACACCGACGAGCTCGTTGTCGACCAGTCTGTGAGAATTCATGTGCTCATTTTGAACCAGAGAAATAGAGTCCAGACCACCGCCGACAACCACGTCCATACCGTCGTACATGACTTGCTTAGCCGCTGTAGCGACGGCCATGAGACCTGAAGAGCACTGACGATCAATCGTCATGCCAGAGACAGAGACCGGCAGCCCAGCGCGCAGTGCTGCATTCCGACCGATGTTCATACCCGATGTACCCTGAGTCAGCGCCGCACCCATAATGCAATCTTCAATCCGATCACTCTCAATGCCGGCACGCTCAACCGCGGCACGGATTGCGTGAGCACCCATCGTCGGCGCTTGCAGATTATTAAAACCACCTCGGTAGGCTTTGCCAATGGGTGTTCTAGCTGTTGAAACGATCACTGCTTCTTTCATATTCTTTTCTCCCTGTGCCCGTTACGGACCAATGTCTAATTGAGTGTTAAGTCGGTGATGTGCATCACTCGAGTGAAATACCTTTTGCCTGTGCAGCCTTTCCAAGGAACTTAACCGTCTGCTCAAATCCCGCTTGCAGCTGCTTGGGTTCGCTGTTGGCGATCGCATCCCAGTGTTCAGCAATTGCTTCAGGCGTCTGATCAGCGTCGTCCAGATAAATACCGTCGGTTTCTACGATCTTCGCAACCGCGTAACCTCCTGCACCTGCCGCCAAGATCGTGCGTGTCGGCGCATCCTGCGATACCAAATAAAGCACGGCCGGCGTCACCGTCTCCGGCGTCATCAAAGCAAACGCCTGATCCGGAATAAGCCCCTCTGTCATACGAGTACCCGCAGTCGGCGCAAGCGCGTTGACCTTGACGTTATTTTTGGCGCCCTCTTGAGCGAGTGTGTTCATCATCCCGATCACACCCATTTTGGCTGAGCCGTAATTGGTCTGACCAAAATTACCGTAGAGACCACTTGATGACGTCGTCACCACAATACGACCGTAGTTTTGCTCGCGCATAATTTCCCAGACCGCTTTCGTGCAGTTCACACTGCCCATAAGGTGGACGTCGAGCACCAATTTGAAGTCCGCTAACGATCCTTTACCAAAACTCTTGTCACGCAAGATGCCCGCGTTGTTGACTAAAATATCAACACGCCCCCAACGCTCCATCGTCTTTGCGACCATGTCCTGGACCTGTTCGAAGTCAGCAACGTTGGCTCCATGAGCCATTGCCTCACCCCCAGCCGCCTCAATCTCAGCAACCACGGCTTGCGATGAGGTACTGCCACCACCACTGCCATCGACAGTCCCACCCAGGTCATTGACAACAACCTTTGCACCCCGAGCCGCCAACTGAATTGCGTGGCTGCGACCCAGGCCATTACCTGCACCGGTAACGATTGCTACCTGACCGTCGTAACGAATTGTCATTCTGTGACTACCTCACTAACACTGTTTGTTTTATTAAGCGATGAACTGCATACCCAGCCACTCTGCATAGAGCGCAGGCGTTTCTTCACCTTCTATTTCCACGGTGACACCGGTTTTGACCAAAAAGCGATTCGCGTCCTTGCGATCGACATTTAAAACCTCCGTATGTGCCCGAATACGCTTACCCGCTCGCACCGGCGCTAAGAACCGCAGTTTATCAATGCCGTAGTTAACACCCATCACCACACCCTTCACGCCAATCGAGTTCTCTGAGCTCAGCTTTGTCAGCAAAGAGAGCGTCAAGAAGCCGTGCGCGATGGTGCCGCCAAAGGGTGTCTGTGCAGCAGCGTCTTCATCAATATGGATGAACTGGTGATCTTCGGTGCAATCCGCAAAGGTATTAATACGATCCTGTTCGACCGTCATCCAGTCACTGGGTGGAAATTTAGTACCCGCCATCGTGACCATGTCATCCGGTTCAACCCATTGAGTTGCCATCTCTTTCTCCCTAACCTATTAACCGTCGCGGAATGTGGCGCCAGTATCTTCGACCACGCTATAACCCTTGAGCTCATGACGGCCAACCACCATGCGGTGAACCGCATCGGGACCATCAGCCAATCGCAAGGTCCGTTGACCCGCCCACATACTCGCCAGTGGCGTATCGTTCGACACGCCAATACCGCCGTGCATTTGAATGGCGTCGTCAATAACTTTAAGCGCCATGTTAGGCACAACCGTTTTGATCATTGAGATCCAGATACGTGCTTCTTTGGGGTCCGTGTGATCCATCATCCATGCGGTCTTTAGCGTGAGCAGACGCGCTTGTTCGATGTTCATACGTGCATCGGCAATGATGTCAATGTTGCCACCGAGCTTTGCGAGCGGTCGCCCAAAAGCGGTTCTCGTCGTTGCACGTGTGCACAGAAGGTCCAGCGCCTTTTCCGCAGAGCCAATAGAGCGCATGCAGTGATGAATACGACCCGGGCCAAGACGACCCTGAGAAATCTCAAAGCCTCGGCCAGGGCCAAGAATAATATTCTCTTTAGGAACGCGAACGTCAGTCAACTTCACTCGCATGTGACCGTGTGGCGCATCGACGTTGTTAAATACCGTCAGTGGCCGAACAATCTCAACGCCGGGCGCGTCCAGGGGCACCAAGATCTGCGACTGCTGTAAGTGTTTGGGCGCGTCAGTATCCGTCTTGACCATGCAAATCATGACTTTACAGCGCGGATCACCGGCACCACTTGTCCAGTGCTTTTCGCCGTTAATGACCCACTCTTCACCATCCAATACCGCGCTCGTACAGATGTTTGTGGCGTCGGATGAAGCGA
This sequence comes from Halieaceae bacterium, assembly GCA_018666295.1. Taxonomy (GTDB): domain Bacteria; phylum Pseudomonadota; class Gammaproteobacteria; order Pseudomonadales; family Halieaceae; genus Luminiphilus. Next base: position 1,289 of record JABIZW010000243.1, on the reverse strand, counting down.
CATCGGGTTCCGTCATACCGAAACACGAACGAATCTCACCGTTCATAAGTGGCTCGAGCCACTGTTTTTTCTGCGCCTCAGTCCCGTACTTATGGATCACTTCCATGTTGCCGGTATCGGGTGCACTGCAGTTAAACACCTCAGCTCCGATGTACGAGCGACCCATTTCCTCGGCAAGGTATGCGTACTCAACGGTGTTGAGCCCGGTTCCCTTTTTGTCCGTGAGGAAAAAATTCCACAGCCCTTGCGCACGCGCCTTCGTCTTCAGACTCTCCAGAATCTCCGTCTGGCGCGCCGTAAACTCCCAAGGCGATCCAACCTCGATCTCAGCCTTGTACTCGGCCTCAAGCGGAATGACCTCTTCGTTAAGAAAATTGCGCACACTTTCTAAAACTGGCGCGACTTTTTCGGAGACACCTAAGTCCATAATTTACCCCTTATTTGACCTTATGTTTGATTCTTTGAGTGAGCAGGCAGCGCTGTCGTGGCCCCAGCCCATGACGCTGTCTTAAAGTGATTTGAACATACAGTATGTTTTTTTGACTCACAAGAATGTTTTAGATCCACGCGATGAATCTGCCCAGTATTGACGCGCTCAAAAACCAATCCGAGCATTCGACGAACGGTGCGAACGATCCGTTAGATCGCACCCAACAACCATTGAAAATACGCCTCACCAGACCCCACTGGACTCACCAGACCCCACTGACTGTCGCATGAGTTGATTGCACTAGGCTAGACTACAGGCACGATTCACAGCCCCCTTCAGATTGCACTCATTAGGAGATCGTTTTGACTGTTCGCCCCTTCCACCTCGCACTGCCCACCGACTGCCTTGAAGAAACGCGCACGTTTTACTGCGAGACCCTAGGGTGTCAGACCGGACGCACAAGCGCCCAGTGGATTGATTTGGATTTCTTCGGCCACCAACTGGTCTTTCACGTGACCGGCACAGGCCCCTTGCCTCAGGCTCACAATGCAGTTGATGCCCACAGTGTTCCTATTCCGCACTTCGGTATTGTTTTAACACCCACCGACCACCGTGCACTGTGCGAGCGAATTCAAGGAAAGGTAAACATGATCATTGAGCCTTCAGCGCGCTTCGAAGGAACACCCGGCGAACAGCGCACCGTCTTTTTTGAGGACCCCAACGGTTATGCGTTGGAATTCAAAAGTTTTGCAAACGACGCGGACTTGTTTGCACCGTTTGCGACCTAGTTACCCGTACTTCGCATCGTGGTAAATGTTTTGAACATCCTCGCAGTTGTTGAGTAAGCCCAGCAGCTTCT
>JABIZW010000242.1 GCA_018666295.1 Halieaceae bacterium | reverse complement strand
TGATTGCCCGCCACAACGCTGCCGCGGGAGTAGCTAATGGTCGCTCCCTGCCGAACAGCACCCTCCCCGGGCGCCAAGCCCTCGGGCAGTGGCTCAAATACGACGGTTGCTGAGGCAATGCCGTCACTCATAAACAAGGCACGTTCTTCAAAGCGGCGCGCACGGCTAGCCCTGTAGCCCAAGGGCAACCCCACAATGTCTAAATAGTCCAATGTGACATCTTGCTGTTCGGCAGCGCTCGTTGCCTCTGCAGGCACAACGTTAATTGCGGCATACTCATGGCGTTCCAGCAAACTGCCGTCATCACTAATGACCTCGGAACGCAGAACAAGCCCAGATTCGGTGTCTACTGCGAGACGGTACCCCAGTCGCAAGCCATCACGCGGCCGTAATTCGAGCAGCCCGGTCGGTCGACCGGCGACCATCGGACCCTGCTGAAAATAAAGCGCGTACATCGAATTCAATTCGCAGGCGGAGACGCGAGGCCCACTCGGAGTCCAGACCGCTTGTATCGCACTTTCAGCTGGAGAGTTCAGGTATTCAAGACGTCCCTGCTCACCGCCCGCACTGTGCGCAACCGAGATAAACTCTCGCCCCGCAGCTGATTCTTTAAGGTACGTGCCCGAAAACGTGAAGTTTTCATGCGACTGCTGTAGCGCTTCCACCACAGCAACAAGCTCTTGCTCAAGGTCGCATTCTCTCTCGGGCTGAGCCCATGCCAACATTGGGCCGCAGCCCCATATGACAGCACCAATTGCAATTGCCTTTACCGGATTACCCAAAGCCACCTCGTTGTTTTAAGGGGTCGTTCGCGGATCTGTCGAGCGCGAAACAAACGGCGTTATTGAGGCCGCGGTTGCTGTTGAATTGTGAAGTCTTGACAGCGACTCAAATCGCTCGTTAGCCAATCGATTATAAGCGGTCCTATTGAGGTAAACATCCTTAGGCCCGCCCTCAGTGACCGGGGTGGTTTGAATGATCCTTGCTTGCGGCAACGATGACTCGGCAAAACTGGCTTGAACCGCACCGGAGCCGGGAATCTGAACCACCTCACCAGGCGCTGTAATGGCGTTGCCCGGCTGACTTTCTAGCAGTAAGGCCTGCTGCCCACCCAGAACCACAGCAACGGTGACCGAGGCGGCGACCGCCATCGACACTAAAGGATTTGCATACGCCCGCTTTTCGGACACGATCGCTTCACGAACTGACGCACTCACGTCAATCGCGCCGTGAGGCAGTGAAGTGCCCAACATTGAACTGCGATACAACTGCTGACGCGCCCAATACCGCCTCAGCGCATCCGACTCGTCAACGCCTCGCAGTGATCTCGCTAAGTCAAGATCATTGGCTTCGTCGTCCATCAAGGCAGACAAACTCTCCCGAGCCACTACAGACTGCTCTGCCCCTTTTTTCACATCGTCGCGTTCGCTCAACCCAGCTCTCCTTGCATCTGCGATGCCACTTTCTGATCAATGGCCTCTCTTGCCCGAAAAATTCGAGACCTGACAGTCCCAATTGGACACTCTAAAACTTCAGCGATCTCGTCGTAGCTGAGACCCTCAAATTCTCTGAGCGTTAACGCCGCTTTTAACTCCAGCGGCAAGGCGTCAATCGCTTGAGAGATTACCGCCTCCAGTTGTTGCCCCATGATCACCTCATCCGGCGATTCGTTATCCTTCAACCGGCCCGGCACTTCATAGGACTCCGAGTCGTCAAGCGCCAAATCTGTCGTCGGCCGACGGCTAAGGGCAACCAGGTGATTCTTAGCTGCATTTGCCGCAATACGATACAACCAGGTGTAAAACGCACTATCACCTCGAAATTTAGGCAGCGCCCTGTAGGCTTTGATAAAAGCCTCCTGAGTCACGTCCTCGACTTCTGCCGCATTACTCACGTAGCGTGACACCAGTTGCGCAACCCTCCCCTGATACTTCAAAACCAAGAGATCAAACGCCCGCGAGTCGCCCTTTTTAGCACGCTTTACAAGCTTGTCATCTCCGTCGCTGAGTGCCACTGTACCGCTTCCCGCCTAGCAGATCCGACATCGACCACTTGTGCCCAATCTGTTTTCAGTTGTTTAAGACGCTACTTGATTCGAAAAGTTCCAATTATTTGTCACAATGCAAAGCTCGCAGCCATAAAGGCCAGAGTGCCGCAGCTGCAACACGGAGTCCATGGTGCTAGATAAACATTTTGACGTTCTCATCGTCGGCAGCGGCGCCGCAGGTCTAAGCCTGGCGCTTCAGCTGCCTGCAACGCTATCAATCGGATTGCTCTCCAAGGCAGACCTGAATTCTGGTTCGACCTCGTGGGCGCAAGGGGGCATGGCCGCGGTTTTGCACGAACGAGACACCGTGGAGGCACACGTTGAGGACACGCTCAGCGCGGGCGCCGGACTTTGCCATGAGGACGCCGTTCGATTCACGGTCGAGCGAAGCAAGGAAGTGGTCAACTGGCTGATCGATCAGGGCGTCGACTTTGATTTGAGAAACGACCAACCCGACGATGAATTTCGAGAGTTCCATCTGACGATGGAAGGCGGTCACTCCATTCGTCGGATTCTCCACTCGGCGGATCAAACCGGCAGTGCCATCTCCAAAGCCCTGAATGCTCAGATCCGTCAGCGCGATAACGTTCAAATCCTGACCGATCGGTGCGTCGTCGACTTAATCACCACTCGCGACGCCGTTAAAGGCGCCTATGTCCTGAACACCAGTACGGGCACGGTAGAGACGATCAGCGCAAGGACCGTGGCGCTTGCCACGGGTGGTGCAAGTAAAGTCTACCGCTATACCAGCAACCCAGATGGCGCTACGGGTGACGGCATCGCACTCGCTTGGCGGGCAGGCTGTCGTGTCGCAAACTTAGAGTTCAATCAGTTCCACCCAACCTGCTTGTACAATCCGACTAACCGCACGTTTTTGCTCACCGAAGCCCTGCGGGGTGAGGGGGCCACTCTGCACTTGCCCAATGGTGAACGATTCATGCCGCGATTTGACAGGCGGGCGGAGCTGGCCCCTCGCGATGTCGTCGCAAGAGCGATCGACTACGAGATGAAACGATTGGGCCTGGACTGCGTCTACCTCGATATGACGCACAAATCAGCTGAGCAAATTCAAGAGCACTTCCCAACGGTTCAAGCGCGTTGTCAGGGCTTGGGAATCGAGATGGCGAGCGAGCGAATACCGGTGGTGCCAGCTGCGCATTACACCTGCGGTGGTGTCATTGTCGACCAATTTGGTGCAACGGACCTCGCTGGTCTCTACGTCATTGGTGAGACCGCGTGTACCGGCCTACATGGCGCAAATCGAATGGCAAGCAACTCGCTCCTCGAATGCTTCGTCTACGCCAAAAGTGCCTCTGAGCACATCGCAAAACATATTCCGTCGAACACCTCTAGCGCCCTGCCCCAATGGGACGATAGCCGAGTCCGAGTATCGGATGAGGCGGTGGTTATCCAGCATAGCTGGCACGCCCTTCGTCGTCTCATGTGGGACTATGTCGGGATCGTCAGAACCAACCGACGGCTCAAACGAGCTGCAAACCACATCTCAGTGCTTGAGCAAGAAGTCGATGACTACTACGCCAGCTTCACGATCACGAAAGAGCTCTTGGAGCTGAGGAACCTGACGTTGGTGGCTAAGTTAATGGTTGACTGTGCGCAGCGCAGAAAGGAGTCACGTGGCTTGCACTTCAACAGTGACTATCCGCACCTGTTAGCCAAAGGCGAAAACACTGTTTTGATCCCTCACAACGGTCTCACCACTCACGCCGGACTGCCTGGCTACCACACGACTGATGGCTAATCCTTAAGGCTGCGGCGGCTGACGTTTGTAAGCCTGAATGGCTGAAACAATCGGCGCCAGGCTTTCATCAGGCTCAGCACGACCCATGAGCCACTCAAAAATGTCTTGATCAGCCGATGTCATAAGCTCGCGATACAAGGATTTGAGCTCCGCATCCAAAGACGGGTATTGATAAGCAACAAAATCGGCCAGAAACAGATCGAGCTCAAGTAGTCCGCGCCGACTTGCCCAGCGCATTCTGTTATGGTCAGTGTCATTCATGCCGGCACAGTACCTCAAAGCTCATTGAGGTTCGAGCGGCATTTTTTAAAAAGGGTAAAAATCGTGAGTGACGCTGTTTTAGAATTTTCAGGCCCCGATGTGCGATCGGTCTTGCAAGGGCAAACGACTAAGAACTTTCAAACACTGTCGCTCAATGTAGCCATTGATGGCGCATTCTGCGATCTAAAGGGTCGTGTTATTGCAGATTTCACTGCCGTTATGACTTCGGACGATCGTGCTCTACTGCGAACTAACGCGGGCGTCGCCCTGTCACTCCAAACGCATCTTGGCAAGTACCTGATGTTTTCAAAAACGACCTTAACGCTATTGCCGTGGAACTGTTGGGGGTGCTCACACTCCTCCCCACCGATTGGAAGCGATGACTTGATCGTCGTGCCACGCAGCCCTTCACTTTACGAAGTTTGGTGCGACAACACGTGCGCACCCGATCATGTGATCACCCAAGATGCATGGCGATACCAGCGGCTCTTGCGGGGCGAGGCAAGAATTTGTGAGGCCACGATGCACCAATTTTTACCACAAGATTTGAACTACGATCTTCAAGGCATTATTGACTTCGACAAAGGCTGCTATACCGGCCAGGAGATTATCGCTCGATTACACTATCGTGGCTCCCCCAAGCGAAGACTATCGATCATCTCAATACCGGGGTCGATCACACCCTCAGTTAATGACAAAGTCGTCGATGCCGACACGTCAAAAGCGGTCGGTTCTATCGTGGAGGTGACTCAAACAGATACGGGTTGGTTAGGTTTATCTGAGGTCGTCGTTGATGCCAGAGAGCGCTCACTGCAGGTGAACGATGTGGGCGTTTTAATACACGCTTTGCAGCCTTAATACTCACTCGACTGAGCCCCATTGAATCTCCGGGACACCATGGGTGGTTAGCCACTGATTAGCGCGACTGAAGTGTCGGCACTCGAAGAATCCTCTGTACGCGCTGAGTGGCGAGGGGTGAGGGGCTTTTAAGACTAAATTTTGCGGCCCGCTAATCAGGCTTTCCTTTTTTTGCGCATGCCCGCCCCAAAGCAAAAACACCGTTGGCGAGACGTCCCGCACCACCACTTCAATGATTTGATCTGTGATGCTCTGCCACCCAAAAGACTGGTGTGATTCCGGTTCTCCGTCGCGAACGGTTAAAACAGTATTTAAGAGCAATACCCCCTGTTTTGACCAATGACCAATATTGAAATTCTCAGCGGGAAGGTGGCCCATATCGCGCGCTAACAACGCTTTGATGTTGCGCAACGAGGGTGGCGAGGACTGGCCCCTTTGAACCTCGAAGGCTTTACCGGTGGCTTGCCCTGGGCCGTGGTAAGGATCTTGACCCAAAATCACCACGCGCACCGATCCGGGCGCCAGATCATGCAAACTCGCAAAGATTCGGTGTGGTTCTGGATAGTACGTATGACCTGCGCGCGTCTCTTCCAACAACCGTCTCTCGATCGTCTGCCCTGTGGTACCCACAAGAACACCCATAAGCGATGATCTCCATGCCAAAGGACATAACTCGGTCAGCTTTACACTCAATGAGCACCTCGAAGCGCGGCTTGATGTGGGGAGCCGCAACTGTAACACTCACGGCTATATCGTGTGCTTGACGGGTAAAGAGCGTGAACGAATCGACTGATAGAGATCAAGTCATTGCCTCGCTGGAAACCCTTGCGGTTGAGCGTTTGACACCGTGTCTGTCATTGATTTTAGAAGAGACCGCAGACTACCTGTTTTCCCTCTCCACCAGTTCCCGACTCGATCAGAAAAATCAGGACCATTGCTATTCCGCCTTTGTCACGTTGCAAGGGTCCATCAAGCCGGTAGTGCACCAAATAACGTGTTCGGTGTCCGATGCATTTCGGAGCTGCGGGATATCACAAAACTCGGTGGCCACACGTACGGAAAGTGACGCGCCTGTCCGCTTGGCGCTTGTGCCACTCGAGGAGTTTGAGGACACCCTCGCCATCGAAAAAATTGTACGTGCTGGGACCGAGCGTTACTGGCTTGAGCTCGAGAGTATGATTTTTCGCTTGGCCGCGCGCCTCGAGTGTGACCCGAAGCAACTTGAGCTCCCTGTCAGTCCGAGAACGTTATGCAGTGCTTACCGGCAATCACTTAAGGACATTGATTTCCCTCGGACCTTCTTAGTCGACGCTGACAGCGCATTTGTAAGAAAGCTTTTGCCGGAGCTTGCGAGAATCTACGTCGACCTCAACGCTCACTTAGCCTCGCATGAACTCTTGCCAGACATCGAAGGCGAGCTGAAGAGGACGGGGTCGCAGATATTGGTTCAACTGCACTCTAGAAGTGACACCGCGTCCGCTGAGCGCGAGCAAGCGGCACCACCCCAAGGGAGTCCCCTTACAGCCGTCCCTCAGCCACAGGGCACACCACAACACCAAGCAAAAGATCTGATCCACAGCGGCGCCTGGATCAATGCGCATGCGCTTGACGCGCTGTCTGGACGTATACTCGCCTCCGCGTTTAATCGAACAAGCGTTGCTCTTCAATCCGCGACCGAGGAGCAGTTAAAGGCCGCGGGCGGAAGACAACGGTTCGTTCCAGCTCGATTAGCCGCCCCACTGCGCGATGAGGCCGCCCGAAATCGGCTGCTTTCCACCAGCCAAGAAATGTTAAATCCGAGCAAAATCAATAGCTTGGAGATCGCATCCGAGTCCTTGCGAATTTCGCAAGCCCTTGCAAAGGTTCGACGAGAAAACACAGGAAAGCGTCATAACATCACCTCAATTATAGCTGCGATTGGATTCATCCCTAAGGCGGCTATTTATGACCGACTGGTCGAGGCTC
>JABIZW010000241.1 GCA_018666295.1 Halieaceae bacterium | reverse complement strand
GCCAGTCGATCACTGTCGCAAAAAACCAGCTTTGCCTTGCTGTCTTCGAGGCCTTGGATCAGTTCTTGCGCTTTACCCCAGCTATTGAGCGGTACGGCTACAGCACCGATGGTCACGGTAGCGACAAAGGCAACCAGCCACTCGGGACGATTTCGCATGGCAATAGCGACGGGGTCACCCTTTTGTATCCGAGCTTGATTAACAAGCCAGTCGCAGGCCTGGTCGACGGCTTTATAGAACTCGCCATACGTCCAATCCTCACCCTGGTACTGCAAAAACAGATTAGCGTCGTGGTTGCGACCGGCGGCGAGAAAGGCGCCCAGGCTGCTTTCCGCATTTTTGAATGCTCTGAGAGGAACTCCCGCTACCTTTACCGTTTCGACTTCAAACGGCGCCGCGGGCGCGGTCAGTTGCGCTACGGCGTCGAAATAGGGTTTTGTGAAATCACTCATGTACGATACATCGATTGTGTTTCTAATGACTCTAAACCAACTGCCGGGGGTGGCACAGCCTCTGTGTTAGCCCCATAGTCTGATCAGCCTATCGTGCCAGAGGCTCTGTGATTGCAGTAAAGTATGGCTTCGATAATGTGCCGGTATACCACCATGCGAGATGCGTTATGCAAACCCAGTTGACCAAGCTACTCGGCTGTCGTTACCCCGTTATTCAGACGGCCATGGGTTGGGTGGCCGACGCGCGCTTGGTCGCGGCAACTGGGAACGCTGGCGGTTTTGGGTTCCTTGCCGGTGCTGTCATGACGACCGAAGAAATCGAGCAGGGCATCCTTGATATCAAAGCGGCGTCCGATGCGCCGTTTGGGGTCAATTTCCATATGTATGTGCCGCATGCAGAGCAGATAGTTGATCTTTGTATTGAACATCAGGTGCGCGCCGTGAGTTACTCGCGCTCCCCCTCGGCAGCAACCGTTGAGCGATTGAAGACGGCGGGCATTGTTTGTATCCCGACGGTTGGTGCTAAACGCCACGCTGTTAAGGCCGTCGAAATGGGCGCCGACGCGGTGGTCATACAGGGTGGAGAGGGCGGTGGTCATACCGGATCGGTTGCAACATCGATTCTTCTTCCCCAGGTGCGCGATGCGATTGACGTCCCAATCGCGGCAGCCGGCGGATTCCGCGACGGGCGAGGCCTTGTCGCCGCATTGGCGATGGGTGCCGATGGTATTGCCATGGGCACGAGATTCTTGCTGACACAGGAGTCTCCGGTTCCTGAGGCGACAAAATTGATTTACCTGCGCACGCCGCCGGAGAAAATTGTCGTCAGCACGCGGTTGGATGGTTTGCCTCAGCGCATGATAGCGAACGCGTATCTCGATCGGCTGATTCGAGCCTCGCAGCTGGGCTTGCTCGTGCGGGCGGTAAAAAACGGACTGGCATTCAGTCGCATGACGGGAGGCTCACTCATAGCCACCCTAGGTGGGGCCTGGAAGATGTACCGTTCTGGCGACTTGTCGTTCGGCCAGACACTCATGGCCGCCAATTCACCCATGATGATTCAGGAAGCCATGGTGAAAGGGAATCCGCACGACGGTATTTTGCCCTCGGGGCAAGTCGCTGGACTGATTGATGATTTACCGACGGTTGCAGAGTTGGTCGCAACCATCGTGTCGGATGCAGAAACAGCTGCCCGTTCGATACAGACCACGGTTTGCACAACCTCAAACTCAGATTAAGGACAGGTTTATGGCTTTCAGCTCATCAGTTGACGCAGGTATTGCAGAGGTTGTCTTTAATAAACCGCCCGTAAATGCCTTTAACAGTGCTGAATGGGCGGGTATCGCCTCGGAAATCAAGGCTTTGGGTTCCCGGCGCGATGTCCACGTCATTATCGTTCGCGCAGAGGGCAAGGGCTTCTGCGCTGGCGTCGATATTAAAGAGCTGGGCGCAGATCCCAACATGATTGTTCCGGTCAACAAGGGTAACTACGACACTTTTGAGGCCATTCACCGCAATCCGAAGCCTGTGATTGTTGCGCTACACGGCTTTGTTTTGGGCGGTGGTATAGGCATTGCAGGCGCTGCAGACATCATTGTGGCGTCTGAATGCGCTTCTTTCGGCGTACCCGAAGTCGATCGCGGCGCCATGGGTGGTGGTGCGCACTTGCAGCGCATGTTCCCCGTCCAAAAGGTCCGCTACATGTACTTTACCGGAGAATTCATTGATGCCAATGAGGCTCATCGATTGGGTGCGGTAGAGCGCGTGGTGCCTAGAGACCAGCTGGTGGATACAGTGCGATCCATCGCGGCAAAGATAGCCGAAAAGAGCCCCATCATGATTTCTCTGGCCAAAGAGGCGCTCAACGGCATTGAAGATGGCAATCTCGAGGACAAATATCGCAGCGAGCAGGGCTTTACCCTCGAGGCCTATCGACATCAGGACTCGCAGGAAGCGCGCGATGCATTTAATCAAAAACGAGATGTAGAATTCGATTAATAAATTAATTAAAACAATACTTTAGAAGTAAAATAAGAAGTAATTTATAAGGATTTATTTGTCATGATTGACTACGAAATAGCTAAGAAAGCGTGCGAAACCTATGTGCGCTCACTCGAAAACAGTGACCTGGAGACGCTGCTCGACCTGTTTGCTGATGACGCCTCCATCGAGGACCCCGTGGGCACCGATTTGCGTGAGGGAAAGGATGTCTTGCGTGCCTTTTACAGCGAGGCCTGCCAGGGTGTTGCCAAAGCGAGCTTGTCGGGTAACCCCCGCCTAGCCGGTAACGAGGTCGCCTTTCCCTTCAACGTCATAGCGGGTGCGCCCGGTGAAGAAATCGTTATCAACATCGTTGATGTTTTTCGCTTCAACGATGAAGGCAAGGTGGTATCGATGCGAGCATTTTGGGGACCCGATAACATCAGCCCAGCGGCAGGTTGATCGACCCACGCGCTCTCGTCATAGCCGTTTGCGGTTGGTAGACCACACTGTCTACAGGGTAGGCGACTATGACTCGCATCTCTTGCGCCGAAACGTGCCTGCAGGCCGAGACCGGTGTGTCGTAAAAATATTGTGCGAGGTAGGCCAATCAATTTCTTGATCGGTTTGCCCGTACCGCCCAAGGTTAAGAACGTTACGGGGGCTCAGGCGCGTTGGCGATTGCATTCAAAGCTGAGGTATTCAATGTCTAGAAGCGTTTTAAATCGGCCATTCTTGAGTATAGCTACCGTTGGCTTGTCACTGTTCACACCTGGATTTTTGGCCACGACGGTATCTGCCGACGAACCGATGACTGTCGCAGAGACACGGACTAATGCGCGAACTGCGGGAGGTGAATTCATCTCTTGGCTTGAGCATAGAATCGATGATGAGGATATCAACGGCGATGTTCCAATCCGCGGTGGCGACGGCATCGCTATTGGTGACATCGACGGGGATGGAATGGAGGATTTGATAACCGTCTATGAGGACTCAAATCACATTCGCATTGCCTTCTCTAACGGGCCCTCCGGTAAATGGTCACTTCGTACCATCGCCGAGGGAAAATGGGCTGGCGCTGTCGAGGACGTTGCACTCATTGATTTAAACGGTGATGGCTATCTTGATGTGGTTGCGGCCTGTGAGGACGCTCATCTTTTATATCTGCAGAACCCGGGAGAGACAGCCCGAGCCGGTAAATGGAAGGCATTAATTCCCGAGTTCAGTCGCGGACGCGGGTCGTGGCTGAGAGTATTTGCGACAGATATCGATGGCGATGGTCGCGGCGAGCTCACAGCTGCCAACAAAGGCACGGCGGACATTGTGCGACTCGATGCAGGGGATGCAGACAATGGTGCAACCTCTCTGATTCGCGTTGTGGGTAATCCGCTCGAATCATCGAGTTGGAGAGAGACTGTGCTGTATCAGGAAGGCGTGCCTAATACGGCGTTACCGGTCGATATTGATGGCGACGGTGATATGGATGTGATCGCTGCGAAGCGCGTTCGTCAGCAAATTGTGATGATTGAGAATCAGGGAGAAGGCGCACGGGGCGAGCTGAGAATGCAGGCTAAGCCTGTTCAGATTACTCCCGGTTTCGACGCGCCGCTAGGCTGGCGCGGGCTGAGCAACGCGTTTCATGCCGATACAGCGGATATCAACAATGACGGACGTCTGGATCTTATCGTCAATGTACTTGAGCTTGCTGATGATTCGAGTTTTCGTCATGCGGGCTTAGGATGGCTTATGCAAGGTGAAAGCTTGGATGATCCATGGGTATTTCACCGTATAGGTAATACCTTGCCTGACTGGGTGATTGGCATTCATGTCACGGATATTGACGGCGATGGTGATCAAGATGTGGTTACGGGTGGTTACTCCGGCATCAACATTATCGAAGGCGCTTACTCAGGTGCGTCCCGAGACTTTGACGACCCCTCGGTGACATCGGCGTCTTCCGTGGGCCGGATTAGCTGGTTCAAAAATCCAGGAAGTGTTGATGAGACATGGTCACGCCATGATGTGTCGCGTCGGGTCAGAGGGATGTTCGATATGTATGTCTCGCGTGATCTGGATGGAGATGGAGATATGGATCTCATATCGACGCGCGGCAACAGCGGCGAATACGATGGCGTGTTTTGGCTCGAGCAGGT
>JABIZW010000195.1 GCA_018666295.1 Halieaceae bacterium | reverse complement strand
TAAATTCGGTGTACCGACTGTACGCCCGGATCCTGCAAGGGCGTCTCAATACTGACGTCTGTGTTGGCCTTGTACCAATCTGTAATTCGGCCAACAAAGGGCGAGATAAGAAATACCCCGGCATCGGCACACGCCTTTGCTTGCTCAAAGCCAAAGAGCAAGGTCAGGTTGCAGTGAATGCCGCGCTTTTCCAGTTCAGCGGCCGCACGAATACCTTCCCAAGTCGACGCTATTTTAATAAGAACTCGACTGGAATCGACGCCAGCCTTCGCGTAACGCTCGATGAGCGCTTCGGCTTTTGCGACGGTCGCTGTGGTATTGAATGAGAGCCGTGCGTCGACTTCAGTACTGATGACGCCCGGTACGAGTGAGACGATTTGCGAGCCTACTCTGACCGCGAACTCATCTGCGGCGTTCTCCGTGCCTTTTAGCGAAGCGACATCGCTGTCAAAGCGCTTAAGTCCCGCGGCTTTCAGAAGCAACGACGGATTGGTTGTGGCGTCGACTGGTTTGAGCGTTGCGATAGCATCAATGTCTCCGGTGTCAGCAACGACGATGCTCATTGCGGCCAATTGGTCGAGCTTGCTCATGATGATGTCCAGTCTGATTAAAAGTGACATAAGTTTATCTCAATTAGGCGAGCGTCCTGTACTATTTGTCACCACAAATTCCTCAGAAGAGACCACGCTATGCCAGCGATTCATCGTCATGTGTTTTTGGGAGAAGGGCGTTTTAACCCTGAGACTTTGGGGCAGTTCGATGACGCTGTCTCGGCCGCCATTGCGGATGAGGAGTGTCAGATTTTATTGCTTGCAGGCGAGGGGAAAAATTTCAGCCAAGGTTTGGACTTGGAATACCTTATGGCCTCTGGCGATAAGCAGTTTCCAGAGCTCTGCATGCGTGTCTTAGTGCGGCTTTTGGACGCACCAATACCGGTAGTCTCTGTCATGACCGGTCACGCCTTTGGCTTGGGGGCCATGATTGCCCTGGCGTCTGACTATCGAGTGATGCGTGAAGATCGGGGGTTTTTCTGTCTTCCCGAGGTCGATCTCAATATGACACTGACGGTTCGAATGAACGAGTTGGTGTGCAGTAAGTTGAGTCCAATGGCCATCAGGGCGGCACTACTGACAGGCGAGCGTCTCACAGCGACACGAGCACTCGAGCTGGATGTTGTCGATGCCGTCGCCGACTTGGAAGCCCTCGAGGCGAAAGCACTTGAAATTGCCGCGCCCATGATGGGTAAGAACCGACGTTCATTAGCGGGTCTAAAGCGCGGGTTTAACCAGCCTATTATTGAACTTATTGAGTCAGACGCGAGTGATACACCGATCGTGTCGCCCGATTATCCGTAGCGTTTAGAGGGCGCAATGCTCAGTGCACAAAGGCTGAGCAACGTTAGTGGCCCGCACATCTGCTTGGCGCCACGAGTCCTTACTTGCCGCGCTGACTTAACCGTCAGCGAGTGCATCCAAAAGCATCTCACTGTCTGCCCATCCGAGGCAGGCGTCGGTGATGCTTTTGCCGTAGGTAAGATCGCCCGTAGCCGCGATCGGTTGGTTACCACCCACAAGATGACTTTCAATCATCACACCACGAATCGATGAGGCACCTCCGCGTCGCTGGTCAACGATGCTCTGGCAAACGCTAATTTGCTTCGCGTGATCTTTTTGGCTGTTTGCATGGCTGCAATCCACCATTAACCCGGTGCAGAGACCTGCATTTTCAAGCAGCAGTTCGGCTTCGCGCACACTGGTCGCATCGTAATTAGGCTTTAAGCCCCCTCGAAGAATGAGGTGGCAGTCCGCGTTCCCAGCGGTTTTGACAATGGCTGCAGACCCCGTCTTTGTGACGGATAGGAAGTGGTGACTGGCGCCAGCGGCTCTGATTGCATCGACCGCAATTTGCACATTACCTTCGGTCCCGTTTTTAAATCCAACAGGGCAGGACAGTCCCGACGCGAGTTGCCGATGGTTTTGGCTCTCCGTTGTTCGTGCACCAATGGCGCCCCAAGACATTAGATCAGCGACGTATTGTGGAGAGATTGCGTCAAGAAATTCACCGGCCGTTGGAATGCCCATGTCATTGATGGTCAGCAAGAGCTTGCGAGCCAGCGCTAGACCTTCATTAATTCGGAAACTCCCGTCGAGGAACGGGTCATTGATATAGCCCTTCCAACCCAAGCTGGTTCGGGGTTTTTCAAAGTAGGTGCGCATGACAATTTCTAGTTTGTCGGCGTGCTGGCTGCGGACGTGCTGTAAGCGTTGTGCATACTCGATTGCGGCATCTGCATCATGAATTGAGCAAGGGCCGATAACGACCAGCAAGCGCTTATCTTCACCGCGCATAATGTTGCCGATTTTTCGTCGAGTCGACTGAATGAGTGCCGTGGTTTCGGGGGAGACGGGATACTGGTCGATAATCTCGTTTGGCGCCACGAGGTCGTTGATACCATCGATGCGGACATCATCGATAGTAGACACATCAGAGGGGGACACAAAAACTCCTTAAAAAGCGGAAATGCCAGTCTGGCTTCGGCCTAATATTAACGCATGAACGTCATGCGTGCCCTCGTAAGTGTTCACAACTTCCAAATTAAGCATGTGCCTAATCACAGGGAAATCGCCTGAAATACCGTTGCCCCCCAGCATGTCACGTGCATCGCGCGCAATTTGCAGTGCCTTACCGCAAGAGTTGCGTTTGATCAAACTAATTAGGTCCGGCGATATGGCACCTTCGCTCATCATCACGCCTGCGCGATGGCATGCCTGTAGGCCAATCGACACCTCAGTCTGCATATTCGCCAACTTTAGCTGAATGATTTGTTTGCTTGCGAGCGGCACATCGAACTGTTGACGATCGAGTGTGTATTGGCGAGCGGTTTGCCAGCACGTTTCTGCTGCGCCCAATGCGCCCCAAGCGATGCCAAACCGAGCGTTATTTAGGCAACCAAAGGGGCCTTTAAGTCCCTCGGTATTGGGCAGATGGTTTTCGGCAGGGACGAAGACGTTGTCCATGACAATCTCTCCAGTTATCGAGGCTCTCAGAGCCAGTTTGCCTTCGATTTTGGGTGCGCTGAGGCCCTCCATGCCTTTTTCTAAGACGAAGCCGCGTATCACGCCATCGTCGGTTTTCGCCCAAACGACAAAAACGTCGGCGATCGGGCTATTGCTGATCCACATTTTTGAACCAGTAAGTCGGTAACCACCTTCCACTGCACGGGCACGTGTTTTCATGCCGCCGGGGTCAGACCCGTGATCAGGTTCGGTTAAGCCGAAGCAGCCGATCAACTCGCCAGTGGCAAGACCCGGTAGGTAACGTTCCCGCTGTGCTTCGGTTCCGTAAGCGAAAATAGGGTACATGACCAAGGACGACTGGACGCTCATCATCGACCGATAGCCTGAATCGACGCGCTCTATCTCGCGTGCAACGAGTCCATAACAAACGTAATCAACGCCCGGACAGCCGTAGCCGGAAATGGTTGAACCGAGCAAACCGACATCACCCATCTCCCGAAAAATCTCAACATCCATGCGCTCGTCAGCGAACGCAGAGGTGACGCGAGGCGCAAGCTTTGTTTGCGCGTATTCACGTGCAGACCCCTGCACCATTCGCTGCGTATCGGTTAGCTGTATGTCGAGCTCAAAGGGATCCTCCCAATTGAGTTTAGTCCAGCGTGTAGTGCCGCCCATCATCGTTCCCCGGTAGAGCCAAATAAGCATGTCCGTGACATGCAGGTTTATGATCTAAGAGTAGGGGGGTAAGCGCCGAGGAACAATCCCCCTTTTGTGGAGGCTATGCTGTTTCTTGGAAGATCTCGCGGCCAATCAGCATCCTGCGAACCTCGGAGGTTCCCGCGCCGATTTCGTAAAGCTTCGCATCTCTCAAAAAGCGCCCGGTGGGGTAGTCCATGGTGTAGCCGTTTCCGCCAAGGACTTGAATCGCATCCAAGGCTGATTTTGTGGCAGCCTCTGCAGTGTAAAGAATCACGGCCGCCGCATCCTTCCGACTGTCCTCTCCACGATCTAGCGCGCGTCCCACCTCGTAGAGATAGGCTCGGCAAGCGGCCGTGGACGCGTACATGTCGGCTAACTTACCCTGAATCAGCTGAAACTCCCCGATCGGCTGCTCGAACTGCTTGCGCTCGTGAACGTAGGGCACGACGACATCCATGCACGCTTGCATGATGCCAACAGGACCAGCGGAAAGGACGGCGCGCTCATAATCGAGTCCCGACATCAATACCGCAACGCCTGCGTTGACCTCGCCCAGTACGTTCTCAGCAGGCACGGGGCAGTCCTGAAAAATCAATTCCGCTGTGTTTGAACCTCTCATGCCGAGCTTGTCGAGCTTTTTGCCTTGGGTGAAGCCGGGATAATCGCGCTCGACAATAAAGGCGGTAATACCCCGCGAGCCCGCGTCGGGGTTAGTCTTGGCGTAAATGACGTAGGTATCCGCATCGGGACCGTTGGTGATCCACATTTTCGTGCCGTTCAAAATATACTGATCGCCCTTACGATCAGCCCTGAGTGCCATGCTCACGACGTCAGAACCAGCGTTGGGCTCGCTCATGGCGAGGGCACCGACCTTGGCACCGGAACATAACTCGGGAAGGTACTTTTCTTTCTGACTCTCCGACCCATTGCGATGAATCTGATTCACGCACAGATTAGAGTGCGCACCGTAGGACAATCCGACTGATGCTGAGGCTCTACTAATCTCCTCAAGGACGATGATGTGGGCAAGATAACCCATTGCAGAGCCGCCAAAACGCTCATCGACGGTAATACCAAGCAGCCCGAGCTCACCCATTTTGCGCCACAGAGGATGCGGGAAATCATTGGATCGATCGACCTCATCAGCGATGGGGGCTAATTCCTTGAGCACAAAGTTCCGGGTCGTATCCCTCAGCATATTCAGCTCGTCGCACAGGCCGTGGTTCAAGCTCCGCAGTGGGTTGGTCATTAGCACTCTCCAATTGATGTCGCCGTACAGCTTAGATTCTTGTCGTGTGCTGTCAACTGGCCTGATAAGGACAATTGCGAGTAATGATCTTGAGATTAAGCGTCAGTCAGCGGTGCGTCGTTAGCGGATGGCACTGAGCGAGGTCACGCGCGCTGACGACGGGACCAAAATGTCTTGCCTCTGTCCGCACTAAGCCAAAGCAATTACGTCTCGATGCGATTCGCTGTGTTAATCTCCGCTCGAGCTATTGGGGGTATAACTTGGATACGCGCGCGCTACGGAACACCT
>JABIZW010000109.1 GCA_018666295.1 Halieaceae bacterium | reverse complement strand
TTTGGTCACGAAGAGCTGCGCGTGAGTCACGAGCAGAATATCGTACTACCCCATGTCGCGCAGGCAGATTTGCCTGAGATTTATCGACAGTTGGGTGAGCACGGGCTGGCGACGGCAAACATTGGGCTGGTCTCGGACATCATCGCTTGTCCCGGTATGGACTACTGCGCCTTGGCGACGGCAAGGTCGATTCCGATCGCACAGGACATTGCACTTCGTTACGAGCGTCGCGAGTCTGAGATTGGTGATCTTAAGATCAAAATTTCCGGTTGTATCAATGCCTGTGGGCACCACCACGTGGGTCATATCGGCATTTTAGGGCTGGATAAGGCCGGGGTGGAGAACTACCAGATTACCATTGGCGGAAGCGCAGGTAATGACGCAGCAATAGGTCGAAAAATGGGAAGAGGCTTTAGTGTTGAGGAGTTGATGCCGGCACTCGACCGATTAATTGACCGCTATTTAGCCTTGCGTGTAGACCCGTCAGAGGCCTTTGTATCCACTGTTCAGCGACTGGGCACAACCCCTTTTCAGGAGGCGCTCTATGCCATCGATAAAGCGGCCTAGCTCAAGTCCTAGCTCAAGTGAAGTGACCCGACTCGAAGCGGTGGCTCGCAGGCTTAACAAGGCGTGGTCGGGTCTTACCGCCGTCGAGATCCTCAGAAACGCATTCGCCGACAGCGCGTTTATCAAGAACCCCGTGTTGGTGTCGAGCTTTGGAGCAGACAGTGCGGTGCTGCTGCATCTCCTGTCCTTGGTCGATCAGTCGGCAGAGGTCGTGTTCTTGGATACGGGTTTTCATTTTGATGAAACACTGGGTTACCGGAGCGAATTGACCCGGGCCTTGGGGCTCACAGGGGTTCGGGTCGCGCGAGTTGACCCGCTTGAAGCGAAGCGTCACGACGCACAAAGACGGCTTCATCGTGACCAGCCCGATGCCTGCTGTCAGTTGCGCAAGGTCAATACACTCAACAGGCACCTTCGCATGAACGACGCGTGGATATCGGGTCAGCGACAGGCGCAGTCATCAACGCGGTCAGAGCTTCAGTGCGTTGAAGTTGACCGGTTGCGAGGAAAACTCAAAATTAATCCACTCGCTCGGTGGTCTGAGAACGAGATTGCGACTTATAAAGTGGCGAACGACTTGCTCGAGCACCCGTTAGTGAGCCAAGGTTTTTTGTCAGTGGGATGCGCACCGTGTACGAGTTCGGTCATTGCGGGAGAGGACTCACGAGCCGGTCGCTGGCGTGGATCTACCAAACTTGAGTGCGGTTTGCATGACCGTACCCACATTATTGCAAGCTCGGAGAACGTCGCGTGACTATTTCGATCGATCGTACAGGGCACTTTACAGATGAGTTGAACATAGCATTTACTGATATTCACGTGTCGATAGATCCCGACCTGCTCGGCGATGTGCTTGAGTCGGCAGGTGTTCGTATTTCGTTTGACGGATTTTCGGATGGCCGATTTCTAACGATCGCACGACAGTTGAGGCTGCGTGGCTATAAGGGACATATCTGCGCTGCTGGAGAGATCGTCCCTGATCAGTTTCCCATGGCACTGAAAGTCGGTGTTGATTCGGTCGAGATCAGTGAGGCCCTGGCGCGTCGATGTGCGCAAGAGCAGTGGGTCGTAATGGGGCAGCGTATTCAAGGAAACTACCAGTCTCGTTTGACGGGATAATGGCCCTCAGATCTCAGATGACAAACAATTCGAAGTCTGTATACTTCGCGCTTCTTCGGAGCACGTGCTCCTCTATGGCTCGGTGGCAGAGTGGTAATGCAGCGGATTGCAAATCCGTCAACGCCGGTTCGATTCCGACCCGAGCCTCCATCTTTTAGGTGTTAAGCAGATGCGGTTAATGATTTCGTCACTTGGCCGAATGCAGCGGGTCATTGCACAAAATTCTGCTTCATCAAAAACCACGTGATACGTGCAATAGCCGGTTAGTTCTTGACCCTATCAAGGTAGAGAGTACACAGACCCTGCTCTCCCTAGCGTGCTCTTTTACAGTCCACTCTGCGGTAGGTCGGTACTCGAAACCTTTCAGATCTTTCTGCTCTGTGTGGGTAACTTAGAGGTCGGAGTTCAGCCATTGAGATCTGGCATTTCGAACAAACGGCGCGGGCGCTTGCTGCTGCTGTTTTCGTGGGAGCTTCAATCGTGATTCAACGACATCAATCACCATTCTTGTAATCGCCGGTAGGTCGGTTTGTCGCGCCTCATCGAGCGTTAACCAGTGCAAGTCCAACAGCTCCCCTGAAGCGCTTGAAACCTGACTCGGATTGGAATGCAGCGCGTCTCCGTGGACCATAAAAAAACGCGTATCGAAGCGACGTGTTCGATAAGGTGGAGTAATTGCGCGCGCGATAAAGTCCATCTCCCCAAGTGGCGGAAGCACCGCGTGCCCAAAGTAGTCGCGCCAGCTGGAATGAGAGGTGTTGACGCGTGCGGAGGTGGGCTTGCCGACAACAAGACCCGTTTCCTCGAAGGTCTCTCGAATGGCGGCAAGTGCGAGCCCTTTGAGCTTGGCATTGGACACCTTTACTGAGACTTCCTTTCTGAGTCGCTCCATTACGGGTGGCGCAAGTTCTGTGGGTACGTTGATGCGCTGATCGATGTAATCAAGTCGACCACCGGGAAAAACGAACTTGCCGGGCATGAACTTATGCTTCATGGACCGCTTTCCCAGCAAGAGCCGAGGCTCGCGGGCCTCTTGATTGACAATGATGAGCGTGGCGGCGTCTTTAGGACGTACGGCTTTGTCACTGCCTTGCCGGTACTCTTCTGGCTTTCCAGGTGTGGTGCCGTATCGCCGCATCGCGCTATATCCGTGTCAGAAAATACCATGCCGCCAATCAATCACCGTGTCGCAGATCTGATCGGTGCGGTTTAATCGCTGTCGGCTCGTGATTGCCAGTTGGGCTACGGGCGTGAGAATCTAGCCGTATAAACAGGGTTAAAGTCAAATTAAGGATGTGCGCAATGGATTTAGTTGCCTTCGAAGCAGGCTGCAAGAAAAACTGCCCAATTTATGGGTTTCTAGGGTTAAGTGTCCTCGAAGCGGAGGAAGGGGTATTTAAGGCCTCTATTCCCAATACACCGGACTCGGGCAATCACATAGGCATTATGCACGCCGGCGCATTATTTGCCCTTGGAGAGTTTCTGGGGGGGTTGATTACCGCACGCTACCTAGACAACCCGCGAAAGTTCCAGCCGGTCGTGCGTGACTTAAAAATTGACTTCAAAGCCCCAGCGATGACCGACATCACTGCTACGGCGTATTTTAGCGTCGAGCAGGCGGTGGAAATGAATGCCAAGCTAGAGGAGACGGGGCGATACGACTTCCAACAAAAAGCCGCGTTGACCGATGCTAACGGCA
Source organism: Halieaceae bacterium (assembly GCA_018666295.1). Classification (GTDB taxonomy): domain Bacteria; phylum Pseudomonadota; class Gammaproteobacteria; order Pseudomonadales; family Halieaceae; genus Luminiphilus. Next base: position 306 of record JABIZW010000109.1, on the reverse strand, counting down.
CCATTGTCGCCGAGACCCTGGGTTCTTATGCACTGCGCAATTTTATGGGGTGAGACCTTACAGTGTCAGTCCTCCGTCGATGACGAGTTGTTGTCCTGTGACATAGGCCGCCATGGGTGATGTGAGGAACAACACGCCGCCTGCGATGTCCTGTGGCGTTCCAAAGCGGGCAATAGGGTTGTTTTGACTGAACTGCGCTTCGTGCTCAGGACTTGACTGGTTGGCTGTCATTTTCGTCGGCACCATGCCAGGGGCAACGGTGTTGACTCTGACTCCTGACGGGCCCCATTTTTTGGCTAATGCTCG
>JABIZW010000247.1 GCA_018666295.1 Halieaceae bacterium | reverse complement strand
GTGCAGCCTAAAGTGACGACGAAAAACGTTATTAGTGCCATTCGGGCCCAGTGGGTGGTCACAGTTTTATCCTCGCATTGAGTGCTGTCGGGTGCGCCGACGTCTGGCACAGAGAATATCGTGCGATTCGATGGAAACCTTAGTATCCGCCTTGTCTGAGTATTAGGCGAGCGAATCTCGCCGGTAGCATTCCCAGTTCCAGGCGCTCTGGGCAATCTCGTCAATGCCCTCGTGTTTTGGACTCCAGCCAAGCTCGTTGTGCGCCTTTTGAGCGCTGGCGACCAGTGTGGCTGGATCGCCTTCACGACGAGGGCCAATGGTGTGCGGAATCTCTGTACCCACGGCTTTTTCGCAGGCGGCGATAACGTCTTTGACGGAGTAGCCGTTACCGTTGCCCAAGTTGTAGGTCCCGAAGGCGCCGCGTTTGTCCATCTGCTCAATAGCCGCCACGTGTGCGCTTGCTAGGTCATCAACGTGAACATAGTCGCGCACGCAGGTGCCATCGACGGTGGGGTAGTCGTCGCCAAAGAGTGTCAGCGGGTTGCCGGTTCCTGCTGCGGCTCGCAGCGCATTGGGTATTAAGTGTGTTTCGGGTTCGTGCCACTCGCCCAAGTTCGCGGTGTTGTTGGCTCCTGCTGCGTTGAAGTAACGCAGGCAGGTGGCGCTAAAATTGGAGCTTTGGGTGACCGCCTGTAGCATCTGCTCGACAACCAATTTGGTTTGACCGTAGACGTTAATCGGGGCTTTTGGATGCTCTTCATCAATAAGGTCCGAAATCGGATTACCAAAGATGGCGGCGGTGGACGAAAAAACCAGCTTCTGAATGTCCGCCGCTTGCATGGCACGGACCAAGTTGGTCGTGCCGCCAACATTGTTTTGGTAGTACATCGCCGGTTGGTTCTTTGACTCACCCACTAATGACTTGGCGGCGAAGTGAAGCACGCCCTCGAAGCCACGCCCTTTGAGTTTCCGATTGAGGTGATAGGTGTCGCGAAGATCGATGGGGATCAGCTCGCAACCCTGAAGGGCCCAGCGATGCCCGGTGCTTAAGTTGTCGAGAATCGTGACGTCATGGCCTGCTTGCAAGAGTGCATTGACGCTGTGGGAGCCAACGAAGCCTGCTCCGCCGGTTACGAGTAGTTTCATAACCGAGGAGCTTAACGGTGTTGCGTAGTTGAGGCCAGAAGCGTTTAGATGGCCTTCATGCCCGTCATGTGGTCGCGGAGTTCTTCACCGATGATTTCAACGGGATGGTTCCGAATCTCTGCGTTGACCGCGATGAGTACTTTGTTGTCTACCGCGTTGCCCCCAGTCATGCCCGAGCCAATAACGTCTGCACCGAGGCCCGCAACAAACTCCTTGAGCAGGGGGCGTGCGGCCTGGTCAAAGAGGTAGCAACCGTACTCGGCCGTATCCGAGATAACCACATTCATCTCGTAAAGCTTCTTTCGGGCAATGGTGTTCGCAATAAGTGGTGTTTCGTGAAGCGACTCGTAGTAGGCCGACTCATCAATAATACCGGCAGAGACCATGGTCTCGAACGCCAGCTCAACACCCGCTTTGACCATGGCAACCATGAGAATGCCTTGGTCGTAGTAGGTCTGCTCGTCGATGTTTTGGTCAGTGAGCGGCTGCTCTTCAAACGGTGTGGCGTTGGTTTCAGCGCGCCAAGTGAGCAGGTTCACGTCATCGTTCGCCCAGTCCGCCATCATGGTGCTCGAGAAATGTCCGGACATAATGTCGTCCTGGTGCTTCTCAAAGAGCGGACGCAGCATTTCCTTCATGTCCTCTGCCAGATCGTAGGCGCGGATCTTGGCAGGGTTAGTTAGACGATCCATCATGTTGGTGATGCCGCCGTGCTTCAAACCTTCGGTAATAGTTTCCCACCCATTTTGCACGAGCTTTGCGGCATAGCCGGGCTCAATACCCAGTTCGACCATGCGGTCAAAGCACAACAGTGAGCCGGTCTGGAGCATGCCGCAGAGAATCGTCTGCTCACCCATGAGGTCTGACTTCACCTCAGCAATGAACGATGATTCTAAAACACCCGCGCGGTGTCCACCGGTACCGGCAGCGTAGGCTTTCGCTAATTCGAAGCCGTCACCATTGGGGTCGTTCTCGCGGTGTACGGCGATGAGCGTCGGCACGCCAAAGCCTCGAAGGTATTCTTCGCGCACCTCGGTGCCGGGGCACTTAGGCGCCACCATAATGACGGTAATGTCATCGCGCACCTGCATGCCTTCCTCAACAATATTAAAGCCGTGTGAATAAGAGAGGCAGGCCCCGTGCTTCATTAGGGGCTGGACCGAGGTCACGACGTCGGTGTGCTGCTTGTCGGGTGTGAGGTTCAGTACCATGTCCGCTTGCGGAATAAGCTGCTCGTAGGTGCCGACTTCGAAGCCATTTTCTGATGCCCTTAGGAATGAGGCGCGTTGCTCAGTAATGGCTGACTCGCGAAGCGCGTAAGACACATCAAGACCACTGTCGCGCAGGTTAAGCCCTTGGTTAAGGCCCTGCGCACCGCATCCTACAATGACAATTTTCTTGTCTTGAATGGCGTCGACGCCGTTTGCGAACTCTTCAGGTTCCATGAAACGACACTTACCGAGCTCCTCGAGCTGGACACGTAAGGGAAGGGTATTGAAGTAGTTGCTCACAGGGGACTCCTCGTCACGAAATTCAGTATGGTTCTAATACAGGGCCGATAATGTAGTGGTTGAGTTGCTTGAGGTAAATATTAGGACCTCACAAAGATTGGGTAATTTTGGTTCTAAAGGCCTTTTTGGTCACCAGAGTGTTCTAACCCCGTGGTTCTATCGACAACGTCGACAATGCGCTTCAGTGGCTTTAGAACTTTAGCCGTTTGAAATTGTCCGACACTTTATTGCGACATTAGCCTGTCGGTGCCTGGTTTCTGAAGCACATGAACTAGTATCGTCACATTGGACGTAACAGTGTATCGACAACGAACACGAGGAGCGGCAGGGCAGTGAGTAAAAAACGGTGGTTGAACTATCCCCAAATAGCGTCGTCTGAAATTACCCCGGAGTCAGCGTGGCTTAATCGTCGCAGCTTGATAAAGGCTGCTGGGGCGGGCGCTGGATTAGCTGCGGCGGGTGAAACTCTCGCACAAGCGACACCGCTTAAGGAGCTGACCTACGCGGCAGCCGCCGAGGGAACTGTGTTCAAAGCACCAGAGGCTTTGACACCCTACGAGGCTGCAACCAGCTACAACAACTTCTACGAGTTTGGCACCGACAAATCGGACCCTGCGCGCTACGCCGACGCCATGACGACCGACC